>CAYQQT010000602.1:0-2860 GCA_964419375.1 uncultured bacterium | reverse complement strand
GTCGATGGGGGGCATCAACGCCACCTACGCCGCGCGCTCCGGCCGGCCGCCGCCGGGCACCTCCGGCGCCGCCGCGCCCGGGGGCTCGATCACCGACACATCCAGGTCCGCCATCTCGATCCGACGCCGCACGATGTCCAGGTGGCGTCCGGCCGTGCTGGCGGACGTGCGCCGGAACACGACGGCGAAGGTGTGATCCCCGCAGTAAAACGCGCGGCCGCCTCCGCCGATGTGCATGAGCATCCTGCCCACCAGCCGCTTCATGCGGTGCGACGCGACGGCACCGTGCTCCTCACGGAACTTCACGAACTCGTCGATCTCCACCCGCGCGATCGTGTAGCGATAGCGCTCGCGCAGCCGGCGGAGCACCTTGTTGAGCTCGAGGGTGGCCGGCAGGCCGGTAACGTCGTCGAAGTGCGCGCCGCGCGGCGGCTCCCAGGCCGCTCCCACGAGGAGGAGCAATCCGGCCGCCGCGAAGTGGATGCCCGGCGACCCTCCACGGGCCCCGTCGAGCGCGAGGAACGAGGCGACGAGGGCCCACGCCGCGCCCGCCGCAAGCGGGCGTCGGACGAGGAAGAAGCGCGTCAGCACCAGGCCCAGCGCCACGCCGTACGCGAAGACGGCGGGCTGCGGCAGCGCGGTCCAGAAACCGAGACCCGTGGCGACCACCGGCTGCTCCAGCGATGCCGGTAGCGCGGCCATCTCGGAATACTGGAGCATCCCGACCACCGCCGCCTGCAGCAGCGCGAAGCCGAACAGGAGCGCGCCGCGCCCCGCGAGGGGATTCTCGTCGCGGAGCCAGGCGATGACGGCGAGGTTCAGTGGGAGCAGGAGCGCCACCGCCTCGAAAATCGCGCGGCCGCCGAAGTTGACGAGCGCGCAATCGGCTAACGCGAGCACGACGACGCCGAGAACCAGCCGACCGCGCCGCGTGATGATCCCGAGCAGCGCGCCTCCGCCAAAGACCAGCAGTGGTGCTGCGTCTACGAGGGTCGCGAGCGAGTCCGGAAGCCTCCGCGTCGACGCCAACGCGGCAGCGAGCGGAAGCAGCAATGCGGGAGCGACGAGAAACGACAGTTGATTCAAGGCGGCCTCCTTGGCAGAGGCAGCACGTGGCCGCCCTTGGGACCTGGAGGTAGCAAGGCCAGTACCAAAGGCGGCGTGCCGGAAAGGCCTCTCGCGATCGCGGTATCGTCGCCGAGGTGCCCGACTTCACGGTGGGACGGCGAGATGACACGCGGCGCCGTGCGCGCGCGCCAAACTGACTTGGTACCGTTGACGGCCTGAACGTCAGCCGTTCGACGCGCCGACGCTCAGCGGCTGGGAACCGCCCATCGCAGGTAGACGCTGCCCGCGGTGAATCCCGCGCCGAAGGCCGAGAGCACGATGCGGTCGCCGTAGGCGAAGCGGCCGGCGGCGTCCCACTCGGCGAGGCAGATGGGAATCGTCCCGGCCACGGTGTTGCCGTAGCGATCGATGTTGATGGCGACGCGGCCGATGGGAAGACCGAGGCGTCGGGCGACGGCTTCGATGATGCGACGGTTCGCCTGGTGTGGCACGAGCCACGCGATATCCGCCAGCGCGAGCTCGTTGCGCTTGAGCAGCTCCTCGGTGACTTCGGCCATCCCGACCACGGCCGCCTTGAAGACGGTGGCTCCGTCCTGCAGGACGTAATGCCGGCGCGCGCTCACCGATTCCGCCGTCGCGGGCTCCACGCTGCCGCCCGCCGGGATGTAGAGGGACTCTTCGCCATCGCCATCCATGTGGCAGACGGAGTCGAGGATGCCGACGCTCTCGTCTTCGGCGGCCTCCACCAGCACAGCGCCCGCGCCGTCGCCGAAGAGCACGGCGGTGGTACGGTCTTGCGGGTCGATCACGCTGCTCATGCGGTCAGCGCCGCACACGAGCACGCGCCGCGCGGTCCCGGATTCCACGAGCTTGCTGGCCACGACGAGCGAGTAGATGAATCCCGAGCACGCGGCGGCGACGTCGAAGCCCCATGCATTGACGGCGCCCAGCTTGCGCTGCACGGCGGCCGCGGTGGACGGACAGAGGCGGTCCGGCGTCATGGTGGCGACGATGATGCAATCCACCGCCGCCGGCGAGATACCGCGGCGGTCCAGGCAGCGCTGCGCCGCGGGCACCGCGAGGTCGGAGGTGCCGCCCCCGGCGGCGAGGCGGCGCTCGGCGATGCCGGTGCGCGAGCGAATCCATTCATCCGTGGTGTCGAACTGGCCTTCGAAGTAGGAGTTCGGATAGACACCGTCCGGCACGTGGTGACCGCTGGCTGTGATCGCCGCCCTCATGGGCCCCTCCTCACCGATGCGACAGGCGCGCCTGCCGTCGCGCACGATGATAAGACGGCCGGCCGGCGCGACACAGCGCTCTTTGCGCTTCGCCTCCAGCGCACGACGCCTCCAGGCACGTGCGCGAGCCCCGCCGCGGCTGACAGCCCATGTTTTCGGGGGCTTCCAGCGACGCCTACGCCTGCTGGAGCCAGAGGTGCGCGAACACGCCGCCGCGCGCGAGGAGCTCGGCGTGACAGCCGTCCCCACGACGTGCCCCTCGTCCACGACCACGATGCGGCGGGCGCACGCGCCGATCGCAGGCGGTGGGTGACGGCGATGACGGCCTCTCTCGGGGCGGCGAATGAGGCGCTGGCGGCCACGGCTGGAGTCGGCTAGAGTCCGCTAGAGTCCGCTAGAGTCCGCGCCATGGATATGACCCGTCGTGAAGTCCTGCAGTTCGCCGGCGCCGCGGGGGAGCCGTGGCCGCGTGGGAGCCGTACGTGCGCGACCTCGCGCCGAACATCGGCTTCGACGTCGGCGGCCGCCTGCAGGCGGCCTGGCTCGACCGCTAG
>CAYQQT010000601.1:0-2861 GCA_964419375.1 uncultured bacterium | reverse complement strand
TCGCCCTCTTCGTCGTGATGATCGGCGTGCTGGTGCCGCTCAACCTGCGCCTGCTTCGACGGCGGGTACTCGGCGAAGATTAGGGAGGCCTTCATGGAGATCGCGATCCTGCTCTACGACCGGTTCACCGCCCTCGACGCCGTGGGCCCTTTCCAGGTGCTGGCGCTCGTGCCGGGCGCGAGGATCAAGTGGGTGGCGGCGGAGGCGCGCCTCACCCGCTCGGACTCCCGGCTCGGCATGATGGCGGACTTCGCGCTGGATGACGTCACGCGGCCCGACGTGGTCATGGTGCCCGGCGGGATCGACGTACGGCCCGTGATGAAGGACGAGCGGGTGCTCGCATGGCTGCGCGCCGTGCACGCCACGACGACGTGGACGACGTCGGTCTGCACGGGCTCCCTGATCCTCGGCGCCGCCGGCATCCTGCGCGGGCTGAAAGCCACCACGCACTGGAGCGCGCTGGACAGCCTGCGTGACCTCGGCGCCACGCCCGTGAGCGAGCGCGTCGTCCGCGACGGCAAGGTCATCACCGGCGCCGGCGTGTCGGCTGGAATCGACATGGCGCTGCGTCTGGCGGAGGCGATCGCGGGGCCCGAGGTGGCGCAGACCATCCAGCTCGTCATCGAGTACGATCCCGCCCCGCCCCACGATTGCGGCTCACCGGCCAAGGCGCCGGCGGCCGTGCTCGAGCGGGCGCGCCGCGCGCTGGCAGGGTCCGCAAACACCTAGGTCGCTACCGCGCGCATCAGCCGCGCTGTTACGCAGGTCCGCCTATCCGAGGGCCGAATTCTAGTTCGCCATTCTGCGGGCGGGCAAGGGGCGAGGTTATACTCTCGGCATGAGCAAGCTAGAACTCGACATCGCGGCACTCACAACAGAGGAGCGGCTCAGCCTGTTGGAGCGGCTGTGGGACAGCTTGGCGGCTACGCCTGAGGCAATCCCGCTCACGGAAGCCCAGCGCGAAGAGCTCGACCGGCGCCTGGATGATCTTGATGCTGAGGGACCGGTCGGCATCCCCTGGGACGAGGTCCTCAGCCGAATTCGCAGTCGCGGTCGGTGAAGCGAGTCGTCGTCCGGCCGGCGGCGGCCGCCGACATCGAGGACGCTTGGCGACGAGTTCCTCGCGGCACTCCGAACGACGCGCGATCGATTTCTCGAACACCCGGAAGCCTACCCCGTCCTGCATCGCAACACCCGGCGCGCTCTCATCCCACAGCAGTTCCCCTACGCCCTTTTCTACCGCCTCTACGGTGACACGATCGTTATCCTCGCGTGCATGCACGCCAAGCGCGACCCCCGGCGGTGGCAACGCCGTACGTGATGACGAACCACACGCCGCAGCGGCCCTGGCGCTCGCGTTGCTCGCGCCCGGCCGCTGAGCGTGGTCGTTAGCTGGCTAGGTCAACACCACTGTGGCTAGAGCAAAGAAGATCGCCATCTGTGCCCTCCGCGGCAAGACTCGCCCGGTAACGCGTGAGCACGTGCCGCCCAAAAACCTTTTCCTGCCGCCGCGTCCGCCAAACACCCTCACGATGCCGGTCTGCGGGCCGTGCAATCATGGCTATCACCTTGACGACGAGTACTTCCGAGTCTTTCTGGCGCTTCAGGCCGAGCCAAACACGCCCTTGTGGCGGCTATGGAAGGAGAAGGTCGTCGGTTCAAGTTTCGCGAGGAGCGGCGGGCTGAAAGGCCGACTCAGCGACGACCGTGGAATACTGCTTCGCCATCCCCAAGCGAAGCCTCTCCGCACCCCCGACGGCGAGTTCGTGGGTGACGAAGCCTTGCGGCTACTCCAACCCATGGATGCATCGCGGGTCAACGCGGTAGTCGAGAAGATTGTGCGGTGTCTCCACTTCGCGTGCACCGCGACGGTACTGTCGCCCAGAGCCACCGTCACGTCGGCTGTGGCAAACCTTCAAGATGATGCCGAGATGCGCTTGCTTTACGACGAAGGCACAGGTGAGGTTGGGCAGCACGATGAGTTCGTGTTTCGTCGCGAGGCGCCCAATACTCACGAGTCACGCTGGCTTCTGGTCTTCTATCGGCAGTGCATATTCGATGTGCATGTCAGCACCAGCTAACTTCGCAGTGGAGCGGCCACGGGGCTCGCGCCGTTCGCCCCCGGCCGCTGACCGCGGCCGTTAGCTAGGTCGCCGCCGCGCGCATCAGCCGCGCCAGCGGCGCGCGCAGGCGGTGCGGGGTCACGCGCCGGAGCACGATCGTGTCGGCGCTCACGAAGACGGTCAGTGAGCGGAGCGCGGCCACCAGTCCCGCCAGCGCCTCGTCCTGATCGAGGGCGGCGGAGCCCGCGGGCGCCGGCGTGCCTGCGGCGAACCAGCCCTCGAAATGCACGTGACGGATTTCCAGCCGGCGCTCGGCGCGATGCGCCTTGGCGTCGAGCCGGCCGATGAGGTGCCCGTGATGCAGAATGGGCAGCGTGTAGTAGCCGTGCACGCGCTGCGGGCCCGGCGTGTACACCTCGATGCGGTAGTCGAATGCGAAGAGGCGCGCCACCCGGTCGCGATACCAGAGGAGCGAGTCGAAGGGCGTCAGGAGCGTGGTGCCCCGCGACGGCGAGTCCGCCCGCCGCGCGCGCGCGAGTAACGGCAAGTCACGCGTGAGCGCCAGCCAACGCGCGGACGATCCTTCCACCTGGACTGCCGTCACCTCGCCCCCCTCGACCATGGCGCGCACCGCCGCCCGGCGCGCCCCCAGCGCAAACTTCGGAAAGGTGAGATAGCGGCTCACGTCTGTATCGGTGGCCGCGCCCATCGCGTGCAGCGAGCGCTCGACGTGCCAGCGGAGAAACTCCTCCGACGAGACCGTCTCGATGCCGAGCACGTCCGGCATCGCGCGCTCCA
>CAYQQT010000600.1:0-2862 GCA_964419375.1 uncultured bacterium | reverse complement strand
CGGCGCCGAGGCTGGCCAGGAGCGCGCCCGTGAGGCGGCTCCCGAGCGCGGGCTCGGCGAACATCGTGTGGCCGAGGAGCACGGAGAAGACGGAGGCGGTGCGGCGCACGCTGTTGACGTAGGCGGCGGGCGCCAGCGTCATGGCGATCATCAGCAAGATCGTGCCCGTCGTCACCAGCGCGCCGTGAGCGAGCACGGTGCGCAGGTGCGCAGGCGCCAGCGCCGTCGTGAAGGCCCGCCGGCCGCGGAGCACGACGAGCGCGGCGCATCCCACCCACATGACGGCGTGCACCGACAGGAGGTAGGTGGGTACGCCCACCGCCAGCACGCTGCGCCGGTCCACGCCCGCGAGGACGCCCAGGATCACGGCGGCCGCGAATGCGCATACCGCGTCCTCCCGGCGCACGAGGGCGCGGACGTCGAGCCGCCCCGAGGCCGAGCGGCTCAGCGTCGCGGTGCCGATCACGGACAGTCCGAGGCCGAGCCACCCGAGGCCGCGGGGCAATGTGCCGGAGAAGAGGAAGTCGGGCAGGATCGCGAAGATCGGACTGAGCGCGAGGACGGGGCCGACGATCGAGATGTCCCCGCCCGCGCTCGCGCGCACGAGCAGGTACGACATTATCGGCGCGAGCACGACGGACGCGAGCACCCACGGCCACATCGGGCCCGTCATGCGGTAGGGGGCGCCCGTCGTCAGGAAATACACCGTCCACACGGTGAGCCCCAGCGTCTGCGTCCAGAAGATGAGCACGAGCGGCGAGAGGCTTCGCGCCCGCCCCTTGACCACCGCGAACTGCCCCGCCTGCGTGAGCGCGGCGGCGAGCGCGAGCGCGAACCACATGGCGTGCAGCATACCCGGCTGTTCGAGGAGCGTCCCGGGTTCCCCGGGACGCTGCCGAGCGCCGGGGGGTATGGGGGGCCATTTCGGGGCCCCCCATCTAAGCGATCGCTATACTGGCGTCATGGCGGCCAACCCGGTGGTGGAGCTCAAGGCGCGAGCGGACGCGGCGCTGGCCAACGTCCGGCGTCAGGCCGACGGCATGGAGGCGTACCTGGAGCGGGCCGATGCGCCCGGCGAATGGACGGCGCGCGAAGTCCTCTCCCACCTGCTCGGCGAGACGCACTGGGACGTGGCCGCCTTCCTGCGCTCGTTCGCGCACACCAATCTGCCCGTGCTCGATCTCGACCCGGGCACGCCCTACATGACGGACGAGCGGCGGCGGATGGCGGTGAAGGACTTCCTCGCCGCCCTCGAAGAGCAGCGGCGCGCCGTCTTCGCCTACGTGGAGTCGCTGTCGGAAGCGGATCTCGAGCGCAAGGCGCGCATCCCCGTCTTCAAGACGTTCATGGGCACCGACGAGATCACCATGCCCGTCTATCTCGGCGCCATGTTCGACTACCACTGGAACGACCACGCCGGACAGCTCGCGAAGATCCGCAAAGCCGTCGGCCTCCCCGCCGCGCCTTAATATCGAGGAGCACCACGGCTTTGCCGGGGCGCTACCGAGCGCCGGGGGGATTGGGGGCCCTTCGAGACCCCCATCTGAATCGATCGCCCCCCATCTAAGCGAGCCGCACGAGCAGCTCGGAGAGCGGCACGTCGGCGAGCGAAGAGATGCGGAGATCGGCGCCGCTCAGATCCAGACGCGCGGTGAGCGGATTCGGCACCGCGACGCACGTCATCCCCGCCCGCTTGGCGGCCAGGATCCCGTTCGGCGAATCTTCGAGCGCGATGGCGTGAGAGGGATCGACGCCGAGCAGCTCACACACGGAGCGGTACAGCTCGGGATCCGGCTTCACGCGCTCGACGTCGTCGGAGCACCGGATGGCGTGAAAGCGATCCATCAGTCCGAAGCGCGTGAGATGGCCGCCCACCCATTGACGCGACGAGCTCGACGCCACGGCGAGCTTGAGGCCGAGCCCGGCCGCCTCATCGAGGTACTCGCACACGCCCGGCAGCACGTCCTGCCCGGCCATCAGTTCGGTGAAGCGTTGCCGCCGGCGCTCCTGCAGGGCGTCGCGGTCGAGCGCACGGCCGGTCTGCTGCACCAGGTGGTCGTAGGGATCGAAGATGTTCGCGGTGCCAACGCATTGGGCCCACGTCTCGAGGTCGAGACGGGCGCCATGGGATTCGAAGATCTCCTGCCAGCACTGGAACTCCGGCACTTCGGTGTCGATGATGAGCCCGTCGAAGTCGAAGACGAGCAGCTTCACGTCAGATAGAACGGCTGCGCGCCCTCCCGGCGATACGGAAAGCGCGCGAGGACGTCGGGATCGGGATCGGCGCCGAGGCCGGGACGGTCGGGGACGGTGACGACGCCGTCGACGCAGCGTATCGGGTGCGTGAGCAAGGGCGGCGTGAGCTCGCCGGGCGGAAACTCGACGTAGGGCACGCCGGGCGTGGACGCCGCCACGTGCAGCGTGGCCGCGAGCCCGGGGCCGAAGTAGAACGAGTGGGGCACGAAGGTCACGTTGGCGGCGGCCGCCAGCGTCGCGATCTTCTTCATCTCCGCGATGCCGCCCACCTTCGTGACGCTCGGCTGCACGATGTCGGCCGCGCCCGCTTTCAGGATGTCGCGGAAGGCGAACACCGTGGCCTCGTTCTCGCCGCACGCGATGGGGATGCGCACGGCATTGCGCACGCGCGCGAGGCCGGCGTAGTCCTCCGGCGGCCACACGGGCTCCTCCAGCCAGCGCAGATCGAAGCGCTCGAGCCGGCGGCCGAACCGCACCGCGTCTTCGACGCTCCAGGGGCAGTTCGTGTCGAGCATCAGCTCGACGGACTCGCCCACCGCCTCGCGCGCCACCGCCACCGACTCCACGTCCACCTGGTGCAGCTTGATGGCGGTATAGCCCTGCTGC
>CAYQQT010000599.1:0-2870 GCA_964419375.1 uncultured bacterium | reverse complement strand
TCGGGCGGTCGATTCCGCGCGTCGAGGACGCGCGGCTGCTCACGGGACGCGGGGCGTTCATCGACGATCACCCGCCGGTGGCGAACGCCTGTCACGCCGCCATCGTCCGCTCGCCCCACGCGCACGCGCGCATCCTCGGCTACGACCTCGCCGCCGCCCTCGCCATGGAGGGCGTGGTCGGCATCATCACCGGCGCCGACGTGGCCAAGGCGTGCCGGCCCTTCGGCGTGGGGGTGACCGCGCCCGTGCACTACCTGCCGTCCGCCACCGACAAGGCGCGCTTCGTCGGCGAGCCGGTGGCGGTGGTGGTCGCGCGCGACCGCTACCTCGCCGAGGACGCCGCGGACGCCGTCGTCGTGAATTACGAGCCGTTGCCCGCCGTCGTCGACCCCGAGCGCGCGCTCGAGCCCGGCGCGCCCATCCTGCACGAGGCGGTCGGCTCCAATCTCGCCGGCCACCGCCGTCTCGTGTACGGCGATCCCGATCGCGTCTTCGCGGAGGCGGACATCGTCATCAAGGAGCGCTTCAAGTTTCCGAAGTACGGGTCCACGCCCATCGAGACGTACGGCGTGATCGCGCGCTGGGACGGACTCGACGGCGTCATGACCGTGTGGTCGAACTTCATGGGGCCGTTCATCATGCACCCGCTGGTGGCGCGCGTGCTGCAGATCCCCGAGAACAAGCTGCGCTTCATCGTGGCTTCCGACATCGGCGGCAGCTTCGGGATCAAGTCCAGCCTCTATCCCTATATCGCGCTCATCGCGCTCGCCGCCATGAAGACCGGGGTGGCGGTGAAGTGGATCGAGGACCGCCGCGAGCACCTCATCGCGTCCTCCAGCGGCACCGATCGCATCGCGTACCGCGAGCTCGCCGCCCGCAAGGACGGCACCGTGGTCGGCATGCGCTACCGCTGGCTCGACAACGTGGGCGGCTACATCCGGAGCCCCGAACCCGGCTGCAGCTTCCGTCCCACCGGCAACTTCGTCGGCCCCTACAAGTTCCAGCACCTGGAAGTCGACGCCTCCGTCGTCATGACCAACAAGAGCCTGACGGGTCCCAACCGCGGCTACGCGTGCGGGCACCTGTACTTCGAGACGGAAGGCATGATGGACCGCCTGGCGGACAAGCTCGGCATGGACCCCGCCGAGGTTCGACGGCGTAATTTCATCGAGGCCTCCGCCCTGCCGTATCGCACGCCCACGGGCGGGCTGTACGACAGCGGGGATTATCCGAAGACGTTCGACATGGCGCTGGAGATCGCCAGGTATCCGGAGCTACGGCGCGAGCAGGCCGCCGCGCGCGCGGCCGGCCGCTGGTTCGGCATCGGCCTCGCCGTCGCCATCGACCCCTCGGTCTCCAACATGGGCTACGTGGCCACCGCGCTCGATCCCCAGTTCCGCGCCAAGCCGGAGTACCTGCCGAAGTCGGGCGCCACGGAATCGGCCACGGTGAAGATCGATCCTCTGGGCCGCGTGACCACCATCATCGGCAGCACCCCCCAGGGGCAGGGGCACCAGACGATCGTGTCGCAGATCGTGGCCGACGAGCTGGGCGTGGCGCCCACCGAGGTGACGGTGGTGGACGAGATGGACACCTTCACGCGCATGTGGTCCATCTCCTCCGGCACGTACTCGAGCCGCTTCGGCTCCATCGGCACCAGCGCCGTCGCGCTCGCCGCGCGCAAGCTCAAAGGCAAGCTGGTGGAGTTCGCGGCCCACCTGATGGACATTCCCGCCGCGCAGCTCGAGTTTCGCGACGGCTCCGTGCGCACCCGGGCGGGCAAAGGCCCGTCCTACTCCATCAAGGATCTCGCGGGGCGCGCCCACTGGAACACGGACTCGCTGCCCGACGGGATGGAAGGCATGCTGCAGGCCACGTCCGTCTTCAACTTCCCCGAGGCGAAAGCCGTGGACCAGGACGACCGCGTGAACTCGTCCAACACGTACGGCTTCATCGCGGAGGTGATGGCGGTGGAGGTCGATCCGGATACCGCCGCCATCAAGATCGTCAAGTACGTCACCGTCCACGACGCGGGCACGATCATCAACCCGATGATCGTGGAGGGGCAGATCTACGGCGGCGCCCTGCACGGCCTCGGCGGCGCCCTCTACGAGGAGATGGAGTACGACGACAGCGGGCAACCGCTGGCGGGCTCCTTCATGGACTACCTGGTGCCGACCGCGAGCGAGGCGCCCGTGCTCGACATCGCGCACCTGGAATCGCCCTCGCCGCTCACCACGCTCGGCTCGAAGGGGCTCGGCGAGTCCAGCTCGATGACGGTGCCGGCCGTCATCGCCAACGCCGTGAGCGACGCGCTGTCGCCCCTCGGCATCCGGATCACCGAGCTGCCGATGACGCCGTCGCGACTGTGGCGCCTCATCGACGACGCGCGAAAGGCGAAGAGATAAAGCCGCCCCGGTTCGACTATCACGCGCCGGCCACGGCCGACGAGGCGCTCGCGCTGCTGCAGCGTTACGGAGGCGACGCCAAGGTCCTCGCGGGCGGCCAGAGCCTCATGCCGCTTCTGAACTTCCGGCTCAGCCGCCCCGCCGCCCTCGTGGACCTCAACCGGGTGGCGAGCCTGGCCTACATCCGCGAGCAGAACGGCCACGTCGCCTTCGGCGCCATGACGCGCCAGCGCGCCATCAAGTGCTCGCCGGTGGTGGCGCGGCGGCTGCCGTTGCTGAAGGAGGCGACGCGCTGGGTGGGCCATCTGCCCATCCGCTCGCGGGGGACGATCGGCGGCTCCATCGCCCACGCGGACCCGTCGGCCGAGTACCCCACCGTGCTCACGGCGCTGGAAGGGCAGGGGGTGGCCCGCGGCCCGCGCGGCCACCTCGTCCGCGTGCTCACGGAGCGCGCCCTGCGCC
>CAYQQT010000598.1:0-2872 GCA_964419375.1 uncultured bacterium | reverse complement strand
CGGCGCGCGCGTCGCTCATGAATCATCCGGGCTAGGATACGTCGGTAGTGACGCCTGCACATCCCCACCACGACCGGATCCTCGTTTCCATGTGCGCGCTCATCGCCGTCAACCAGCTCGGATTCGGCGGCATCGTGCCCGTGATCGCGCTCTACGCGCGCTCCTTCGGCGTCCTCCAATCGGCGATCGGCCTCGCCATCGCGATCTACGGGCTCGCCCGCTTCCTCGTCGCCGTGCCCACGGGCCAGCTCGCCGACCGCTTCGGGCGCCGCGCGACCCTGGTGCTGGGCGGGCTCGTCACGGCGGTGGGCAACCTGCTGTGCGCCTACGCACCGAGCTTCCCCGCCCTCGTCGCCGCCCGCTTCGTGGCGGGCGCCGGCGCGGCCATGATCCTCGTCTCGGGCGTCATCGTTGTCGCCGACATCACGACGCCCGCCCATCGCGGGCGAACGATGGCGATCTATCAGGGCGTCTTCACCTTCGCGGTGGGCGTGGGCCCACTCCCCGGCGGCTTCCTCGCGGAGCGGTTCGGCCTGCACGCGCCCTTCCTCGTCTACGCGGTGGCCGGCCTGCTCGCGGCGGCGGTGGCCTGGTTTCAGATCCCGGAGACGCGCGATCTCCGCCGCGCAGAGTGGACGGGCCCCGCCACGCCGCTGCCGCGGTTCGGCGCCCAGATCCGCATGCTCACGCGACACAGCGGCTTCGTGCTCGTGAGCCTCATCAGCTTCACGAGCGCGGTGGCGCGCACGGGCGCCCTCTTCAACGTGATCCCGGTGCTCGCCCACGACCGTCTCGCGCTCACCACCGAGCGCATCGGCCTGGGTCTGGCGCTCGCGAGCGTGGTCGGCCTCGCCCTCGCGTACCCGGCTGGCGTGCTGGTGGACCGCTTCGGCCGCAAGGTGGTGATCGTCCCCGCCACCATCGTGTCGGGAATCTCGCTCCTGCTGTTTCTGATGGCGCCGTCGTACGGCTGGTTCCTCGCCGGCTGCGTGGCGTGGAGCGTGGCGATGGGGGTGAGCGGCGCCGCCCCCGCCGCCTACGCGGCGGATGTCGCACCCCCGGGGATGAACGCGGCCGCCATGAGCGCCTACCGCATGCTCTCCGATCTCGGGTACGTCGTGGGGCCCATCGCGCTCGGCGCGATTACCGATCTGTTCGGCGGCGAGACCGCGCTCGCGGGCACGGCCGTGCTTCTGGTGGCGGTCGCGCTGCTGTTCGCGCGCTTCGCGCCGGAGACGTACCGGGGCCGTGGGCTCTGAATGCGCTGCTACGCGATCGCTTCCGCGATTGCGATCAGCGCCTCGTACTCCTGCATCCAGTAGCGGATGTCGCGAAACGTCGGATAGGCGGCGGGAAAGGCGGGATCCTCCCACCGGCGCGCGATCCAGCCGGACATATAGATGATGCGCAGGGCCCGGAGCGGCTCGCAGAGGGCGAGCGTGGAGCGATCGAGCTCGCGGAAGAGCTCGTAGCCTTCGACGAGATCGGCGCGCGCCCTGCGTGCGTCTTCGGTGTCGCCGGGCGCCATCAGCCAGAAGTCTTGCACGGGCGGCCCCATGAGGAAGTCGTCGAAGTCGACCAGCGTCGGCCCCTCCGCGGTCCAGAGCATATTGCCCAGGTGCAAGTCGCCGTGGATCCGCTGCGCGGGCGCCGCCGCCAGCCGCGCGCCCACGGCCTGCGCGATGCGCACCGCCACGTCGCGATAGCGCGGCGCGAAGTTGTCCGGAATGAAACCGCCCGCCATGAGCGTGTCGAGCGCGTCGTGGACGAAGCGCTGCACGTCGAGCCGCGGACGGTGCGCGGCGGGGCGCGACGCCCCCACCGCGTGCATGCGCCCGAGCGTGCGGCCGACCTGGCGCCGCAGCTCCGGGGTCAGCTCGTCCCGGAGACGGCCGCGGACCTTGGGGAACGCGGTGTACAGGATGCCGTCGATGTCGCCGAGGGTGGAGCCCGTGCCGAGGTCGAGGGGGGGGACCACGGGCACCTCGGCCTCCGCCAGCTCGGCGAGGAACGCGTGCTCGTCCAGGATGGCCTCGCGCGACCAGCGCCCCGGCCGGTGGAACTTGACGACGAGGCGCCGCTCGTCATCGAGCTCAACCTCGTACACCCGGTTCTCGAAGGCGCGCAGCGGCAGGCACCGGCCCGTGCAGCGCAGACCCCCCACTTCGACCGCGTCGAGCACGCGGTCCGGTGTGAGGGAGAAGAACGACGCGCCGAGATCGGCGCTCAGACGACCTTCGTTCCCGCCGCGGGCGTGCTCACTCGCTCATGGTCTCACGCGGCGGCCGCGCGCGCCGGTGGATCCTTGAAGTCGGAGATCCACAGCACGAGATGCTGCAAGCGAGTGAGCCCGATGCCGCTCATGACGCGCCCGGGTATTCGATGCTCACGGTGATGGCGGCGCACGCCATGAGCGTGTCCGCCCCCGGCACGCGCAACCCGCCCGCGACCGCCCGCACCGTCACCTCCCCGTGCGGAAGCTCGCGCGAGACGCGCGCGATATCGACCGACGCCGGATCCGGCACCGCCACCGTCACCTCGACGAGCATCTTCCCTCCGCGCTCCCGAACCTCGCCAAGCAACGGCAGCGACGAATGTCGGATCGCGTCCGACACCGCGCGACAAGCTGCTTTCGTGCAATCCCCGCCGTGCACATCGACTCCCATCCCAAACTCCAGCACCGCCGGTTTCGCGCCCATGCGTCACTCCTTCCAAATGGTGATCGTGCGTCCGAGAACAACGTAGCGCGGATTCTTCATGAGCGCTGCGCGCGAGACCGGCGGGTGGCGTCGGGGTGGGCGCCGCCGGCCGGGCGGAAGTGGGCCCCCTTCGTCCCGCCCGCAGTGCGAAGCACTGCGATCGGGCGAACGGG
>CAYQQT010000597.1:0-2874 GCA_964419375.1 uncultured bacterium | reverse complement strand
CGGCAGGAGCGGCGGCCGAGGGCTTCGGAGGCGCGGGCGGCGGGGCCTGCGCCGGCGAGCCGCTGCAGGCCCCGAGCGTCGCGCACAACCCGGTGATTCCGACGAGCATCGTACGGCGGCTCATGAGCGGCTTTCCGACGACGGCAGGGCCGCCGCGGGCTTGGGCGCGGGCGGCGCAGGCATGCCGGGCTTGGCCGCAGGCGCGGCGGGCATGGTCTCCCGGTACGTATACGTGGCGAGCGTGATGTCCGCGCGGAGCGAATTTCTGGCTTTCGTCAACCCTGTCACCTTCAACGCATCGACCTTGACCACGCGGGGCAGGCGCGCCACCTTCTCGAAAAACTCTCCGAGCTGGTGATAGCCGCCTTCGGCGGTCACGGTGATCGGAATCTCACTGACGTAATCTTTCGGCACTGCCGCGCGCGGCTGGAAGAGCGACACGCCGAGTCCCGACTGCACTGCGGCATCCGACAGCGTGCGGTACAGGGCGGGCGTTTCCTTCTCGGTGGGCAGCTTGTCCTTGAGCACGGTCAGGCGCGCCTCGAGCTGCGCCACTTCACGGCGGAAGCGCGCGAGCTCGGCCACCTGGGCACGCGTCTGCGTGAGCTCGGTTTCGAGCGCGGTCACCTTCGTCTGCAAGGCCGCAATGCGCGTCTCCACGGGCGAGATGAGCAGGAAATAGCCGCCCGCCAGGATGCCCACGAGGAGCGCGACACCGAGGACGATCTTGGGCAGCTTGGGCCCGTCGACGAAGGACTGGATGAACGGAGGCATCGCCATCGCTTAACTCTCGAACCGGCAGGTGACTTCGAAGGTCACCACGCTCGGCGTTTTTGCCAGATCCTGGCGGGATACGATCAGATCGATTTCCTTGAATTTGCCGGAAGACCGCAGATTGGACATCAGGTCGGAGACGGCGGTGGTGGAGTAGGCGGTGCCGCTGAGCTTCAGCAGCGAGCCCTTCTCCTCCATGCTCGTGATCCAGAGATCCCGCGGCACCACGTCGGCGAAGGCGTCGAGCATGACGATGGAGCGCGCCTGCCCCTTCATCAGCTCCTCGATGACCTGCACGCGCTTCTGGATGTCGCTCAGCTGCGCCTTGACGTTGGCGCCCTGGCCCAGCGTGGCCTTGAGCGACTGCAGCTCCTTGGTGCCGCGGTCGAGGTCGCCGGCGAGCTTCGCCTCCGTCTGGGTGAGGCCCCACCAGTGATAGCCGATGCCGGCGGCGGCGAGAATGGACAGCACGCCGAACAGCCAGGCGAGGTTGGGACTCGGAATCGGGATCTTGAAACCGGATCGGCGCCGGCGGGTTTCGGCGGGGGCGAGGTTGATCCTGATCATTACGGTTTTTCCTTGTCTCCCGGCCGGCGCAGCCCCAGGCCGACCGCTACCGCGAGAGCGGGCCCGGCAGCGGCGACCTCGTCGGCATAGGCCGGCGCAACGTCGATACGCTCAAATGGCCGAGCGAGCTCGACCGGAATTCCCCAATTCGACGACAGATACTCGTTCAGGCCGGGTAGCTGCGCGCAGCCGCCGGCAAGGATGATTTTGCCGATACGCTCCGACTCTGCCGTGGAGGCGAAGTAGTCGAACGTGCGCTGGATCTCCAGCGACAGCTCCCGCGAGATCGCCTCCAGGGGTGGCACCAGCGTCTCCCACTTCACGCCGACGTCCTTGCCCACCTTGGCGGCTTCCGCCTGCTCGAAGGGGATGCTGAGGCGCTGCGCGATCGCCTGCGTGTAGTTGTTGCCGCCGAAGGGGATGTCGCGCGCAAAGATGGTGGCGCCGAGGCGGACCACGTTGGTCTTCATGATGGCGGCGCCGATGTCGATGAGCGCCACCGCCTCGTTGCTCTCGTCGGGGTGGTTCAGCTCGAACTGGTTGCCGAGCGCGAAGCCGTCCACGTCCACGATGGTGGGCGTGAACCCCGCCTGCTCCACCACGCTCATGTACTCGGTGACCTTCGACTTCTTGACGGCCACGAGGATGAGGTCCATCACGCCGTTGTGCTCGCCCACGGTCTGGTGATCGATGAAGACCTCGTCGATGGCGAAGGGGATGTGGTGCTCCGCTTCCAGCATCACGACGTCGTTCACGTCCTTGGCCGGCACTTTCGGGATCTGAACCTTCTTGATGATCAGCTCGCGGCCGCAGATGGAGATGGCCGCGTCGCTGCCCTTGATGCCGGCCTTCGCGACCGCCTCCTTGATGGCGTCGGCCACTGCCTGGGGATCCCGGATGGATCCGTCCGCGATGGCGTCCTGGGGCAGGGCCACGGTGGCATAACCGGTCAGCGTGCGGGCGCCGCCGTTCTCACGCAGCTGGATGACCTTCACGGCGCTGGTGCCGATGTCGAGGCCGAAACTGTCAGTCGTCTTGCGAAAGAGATTGTTTAACAATTCATTCACTCGCTGGCAAGTAGTATAGGTTTCCTGTCGTTCGCTACCAACGTTTTACGGCACACAAGGCTTTGGGGTACCCTCTTCGCCCGCCCCTACCGCTCGGAGACTACTTGTCGTCCTCAGGGAAATCATCGCGCGTGCGCGTGCTGTTCTCGGGATTCAGATCGAGGCTGGTGGGCTCGCCCGCCTGGACGCTCACGCGCAGGCGCCAGTGCGGCTTGCCCGCGATGCGGTTGGTGAGCTTGTACGCGCCGGGCATCACGCTCTTGAACTGGAACTGGCCGTCGTTCTCCGTGCGCAGCACGTAGTACTGGTCCTGGGTGGGGGTGTTCGGCACCCCCTTGAGAAAGAGCTGCAGGCGCGACACGGAGATGGGGTCTTCCGCCTCGTTCCAGACCACCTGCCCTCGCAGGCCGCCGACAGGCCCCGTGGCGGCGTCCGCCGCCGTCGCTTCCGGCGCGGCCGCGGTGGT
>CAYQQT010000596.1:0-2880 GCA_964419375.1 uncultured bacterium | reverse complement strand
TGCGAGGTTCTGCTGGAACTCGATGCCTTGGTCCATGGTGACCAGCGCCTCGTACTCGCCACGCATACGCCGGAGAAGGTCGCCGTTTTTGACGCCAGCCCAGCCCCGGCCGACGACGGTGGCGACGCTGTGGCCTTCGAGCGTGGCGGCGAGATCTAGCGGGAGCTGCTCGTCAAGAAGAACGCGCACCGGCCAGCAGCGTAGCGCGCGCGAGGTTGAGAGCGGCGATCGCTTGGTCGCGTCTCACGGAGGGGAACTGACGCAGGAATTCGTCGAGGGTGTCGCCGCCTTCGAGATAATCGAACAGCGACTGCACCGGCACGCGTGTGCCGACGAAGACCGGCGTGCCGCCGAGAATCTCGGGGTCGCTGTGTACGATCTCGTTGAGCCGGGTCACTTGACCTCTCCGTCTCCCACTCGCGAGTATACACGCGGAACAACCGAGCGTATAACTCCGGCATGCAGCCGACGGCCCACGGCCGCGGCTGATACCGACCGTTAGGAACCATGATCCGCAACCCTCAGACCAAATCAGAGATCGCACAGGATTGGGCGGGTGTCCGAAAACTGTGCGAAGGAAGTCACCGGCAATACCTAATTCCGGGCGGCGGTTACATCAATGAAACACGCCCTGAAGACTCTTACAACCTTCCACTCGTGCTCGCATACGCGGTTCTCGATCAGGTCTTGAGTGAACTCCGAGACCAAAGTGCCTTCCCGTGTGCCGGGTGGCAGCTCGGAAAAAAAATGGCGGCGTCTCGCACCGTGCTTCCTTGGCAAGACTATGCTCTAGTGAACACAGGAAAAGAGGCACGGAATGCTCTTGCGCACCAAGCGAAGCTATTTGGAAAATCCGAGTGCCTGCGCTACATCGAGGCGATCGAGTCTGAACTGAAGGCTTGGGGTGTGCTATGAGCGAACCTTCCTCGAAACACTCGTGCTGGACGCTACGGTTCCTAACTTTAGTTCGAGCGGACGCGCAAAAAGCCGCGCGCCGCCTAATTCGACTTGGACTAGCCGTCGCTCCAGGTCGACGTCACCTCGCGCGCCATCAGTGGGCCGCCTTCTGGCCGCGCGCCTGCTGGGCCATCGCCACGAGCACCTCACGGCTCTGGCGCGCCGTGGTCACCTCCTTCGGAAAGGCGATGCGCACGCTGTACAGCCGGTCGGTCGCGCGCACGCGCAGCTTGAAGCCGAGGCGGTCGACGGCGACCATCGTGGCCTCGTCGGCGGGCTCGCCGCCGAAGTGCCGCGCGTAGGCCACGAGCGCGTCGGCGTGGTCGCGATTCATGTGCTCGAGGATCCCCGCGGAGGCATCCGCGAGCGGATCCGGGCGCGCGTCCATGTAGGACTCGGGCGTGAGCCAGTCCATCGCCGCGAAGCCGCCCACGTAATAGAGGTCGACGATCTCCAGCCGCCAGAAGCCGAAGTCGTCGAAGTCCACCCAGTACTTCGCGCGCTCGTGCCGCGCCAGGTAGGCGGCGCGCGCGTCGGCGTCCGTCATACGCCGGGCCTCGCCCATCAGCGTGAGCCGGCCTGCCGCGAGCGGATCGCCCGTCCACCCGGGCTGCGTGACGAGCAGGCTCGCGCGGGGGTCGGCCTCGAGGTTCTGGGTGTGCATCGCCATCGCGCTGATCAGCAGCAGCGGGCGGCCGCGATCGTCCAGCGCGTACGGCATGACGGAGGCGAACGGATGACCGGGATGCTTGCGCGACAGCGTGGCGAGGGTGCCGGTGCGGGCGAGGTACGCGAGCGTGCGCGCGCGCTCGGCGTACGTGGGCTCGGGCACGGGCGGAGCATCCGAAGCGCGCGGTGGACCGGCGTGACGGTTCATGAGGCTGACGGTAGCATACCGTCAGCCGCGGCTGCGCCGCCACGATGTCGCGAAGACGTCACGAGCGGCCGCGCGTGGCGGCGAGCGCGATGCCGATGGTGACGCCGAGCATTCCGACGAGCTGGATCGCGGCCGGCACTTCGCCGAGCACCGGCACACCGAGCAGCACGCCGAACACCGGCACGAGCGGCATGAACAGCGACGCGAACGACACACCGAGGACGCGGATCGCCCACGAGTAGAGCACGAGCGCGACCACGGCCACACCGATCCCCTGGTACACCGCCTGGAAGACCACCTCCCCGCGTGGCGCCTGCAGCAGGCTCGATCCCGACAGCGCGACGTAGAACGGCAGATAGGCGAGGCTCATCACCCACACCACGGCCGTGCCCCGGACGGGATCGATGTGCCAGAGTCGCGTCAGCACGGTGAAGAGCCCCCACAACACCGCGGCAGCGACGAACAGCAGGTCGCCGACCCAGACCACGTCAGCGCCGCCACCGCTGATCGCCGGCCAGCCCACGAGCACCAAGCCGATCACGATCAACGCGAGGCCACCGGTCTTCACCGGCCACGGCCGCTCGCCCAGCCAGAGCCACAGGAGCACTGCGCTCACGACCGGAGTGGCGCCGGGGACGATGACGGCGCCATGCGCGGCGGGAGCGACGACCAGGCCCGCCTGCATGATGAGCGTGTACGGAGCGCCGGCCGTGATGGCAAGCACGAGTGATCGCTTCCACCCGATCCCGGCCACGCCGGCGATGCCATGGCGGAGCACGACGGGCAGCATGAGAAGCCCGGCCACGGCAAATCGGAGCGCCGCGAGATCCCACAGCGACAGCGTCCGCTGCATGCTCCAGCGCGTGATGACGAACTGCCCGCCGTAGAGCAGCGCCGCCACCGCGCCCGCGCCCACCGCGAGCGCGATGCGCGCGTGCGACGTGGACGTGGTGGAGGCGTGGGACACGGAAAGCAGCAGAGCACCCTTCGCAGCCGACGGCAACTCTGGCCGGCCGTACAATGCCGTCCATGCACGCCGCTGATCT
>CAYQQT010000595.1:0-2885 GCA_964419375.1 uncultured bacterium | reverse complement strand
GGTGGCGGCACGCGCGGTGGCGGTGGCGGCGGCGGCCGCCGGCGCCGGGGTGGCGCTCCTCGGGTGGCGCCATCATGCCGACTACCTCGGGTACCTCCGGGCCATGCCCGGCTACCTGCACGCGTGGAGCGAGAACATCTCGCCCCACGCCACGCTACACCGCGTGCTCGACGCCTCCGTGGGCAGCCGCGCGGTGGAAGGGTTGACGCTGGTGGTGGCGGCGGCGGTGGTGGTCACGCTCGCGCGCGCGCTGCCGCGGGCGGTGGCGCCCGCGTCGCCGGCCTTCGACTGGGGGTGGGGCCTCGGCCTCACCGCGGTCCTGCTGCTGTCGCCCCTCGCCGAGGAGCACCATCTCGTCGTCCTGCTCCTGCCCGTCACCCTGCTCCTGCTGCGCGTGGAGGCGTGCCGCGCGCGGACACTGCCGGTGCTCGTGATGAGCGTGCTGCTCATCGCCGCCCGCTACTCGCTCGGCCGCTTTCCCGCGCTGCATTCGGGACCCGCCGCCCTTCTGATGATGGGCAAGATCGCCGGCGTGGCCGGGCTCGCGTACGTGCTCGCGCGCCGGCTGCGCGAGGAGCGCGCATGAGCGTCGAGCTGAGCATCGTCATCCCCGCGTGGAACGAGCGGGAGAACCTGGAGCTGCTGCTCCCCGCGCTGCGCGAGGTGCTCGAGAACCTCGGCGTGGCGGTGGAGGTGGTGATCGCGGACGGCGGCTCGACCGACGGCACGCGCGAGGCCGCCGAGCAGCGGGGCGCGCGCGTGGTGGTGCAGACGGAGCGCGGCTACGGGGGCGCCCTCATGGCCGGCTTCGCCGCCACCACCGCCCCCTACATCATCACCATGGACGCCGATCTCTCACACCGACCGCTCTTCATCGAGGAGCTCTGGAAGCGCCGGCACGACGGCGAGATGCTCATCGCCTCGCGCTACGTGGCGGGCGGCAGCGCCGAGATGGGCCCGGTGCGGCGGGTCCTCAGTCACGTCCTCAACCGCACGTACGCGCGCGTGCTGTCGCTGCCGCTGCGCGACCTCTCGAGCGGCTTTCGCATGTACCGCCGCGACGTGCTCGCGGGCATCACGCTCGTCGCGCGCGACTTCGACGTCCTCGAGGAGCTGCTCATCCGCGTGCACAGCCAGGGCTGGCGCATCGTGGAGGTGCCCTTCCGCTACATGGCGCGCGGCACCGGCAGCTCGCACGCGCGCCTGTTCAAGTTCGGCTGGGCGTTCACCAAGACGCTCGTGCGCATGTGGCAGCTGCGCAACTCGGTGGCGGCGGCCGACTACGACTACCGTGCCTTCGACAGCGTGGTGTGGCTGCAGCGGTACTGGCAGCGCACGCGCCATCGCATCATCCTCGACTACGTGGGGCAGGGGGGTCGCATCGTGGACGTGGGCTGCGGGTCCAGCCGCATCGTGATGGCGATGCCGCGCGCGGTCGCCATCGACATTCTCGAGAACAAGCTGCGGTGGCTGCGCCCGCACCATGGGCCGCTCGTGCTCGCCAGCGGCGACCGGCTGCCCATGGCGGACGGAACCGTGACCACGCTGGTGACCTCCGAGGTGATCGAGCACGTGACCAACGCGCCCGAGCATCTCGCGGAGGCCGAGCGCGTGCTCGAGCCGGGCGGCATCCTCGTGGTGGGGACCCCTGACTACGGCCGCTGGCTCTGGTGGGCCATCGAGTGGGTGTACGGCAAGGTGCTGCCCGGCGCCTACGCGCACGAGCACGTCACGCACTTCACGCGTGAGAGCCTCGCCGCCGCCCTTCGCGCGCTCGACTTCGAGATCCTCGACTGCCGGTACGTCGGCTTCTGCGAGATGATCTTCAAGGCCCGCAAGCCCGTCCCCCGCAAGCGAGTCCAATGACGCATCTCGGCGTCGACGGCCGCGAGCTGCAGCGCCACCGGCGCACCGGCATCGCGCGCTACGCGCTCGAGGTTGTCAACGCGGCCTCCGCGCGCGGGTGGACCGTCACCGTCTACGGCGACGGCGACACCCGCCGCGACCTCGCGCTGCCGGGCGTTACCGTGCGCGTGCTGTCGGCGCCCGCCACCGTGTGGTGGGACCAGGTGGCGCTGCCGCGCGCGCTGCGTGACGACGGCGCCCGCGTGCTCCTGTCGCCCTACTACAAAGCGCCCCTGCAGGCGCCGTGCCCGTCCGTGATCACCATTCACGATCTCTTCTTCATCGGCTATCCCGGACACCGACGCCCCGTGATGGACGCGCTGCGCACGGCGGCGGCGCGGCTGTACGCGCGGCGCGCGCAGGCCGTGATCGCCGACTCCGAGCACACAGCACGAACGGTCGTGGAGCGCCTCGGCGTCGCCCGCGGCCGGATCACGGTGGTGCCGGTGGCCGTGGGAGCGGAGTTCGTGCCCTCGTCGCTCGACGAGCGTACGCGCGCCCGCTACGGCGTGGCCGGCGCCTACGTCCTGTACGTCGGCAACTTCATGCCCCACAAGAACCTCGGTAGGCTGCTGCGCGCGTGGGCGGCGCTGCCGGGCGCGCTGCGCGCCTCCCACCGGCTCGTGCTCGCCGGCGGCGGCGACGCCGGCCGCGCCGGCCTGCACGCCCTCGCGGCCACGCTCGGCATCGCGGGCTCCGTCGTCTTCCCCGGTCGCGTCGACGACGCCGACCTGCCCGGCCTCTACAGCGGGGCCTCCGTCCTCGTGCTGCCCTCGCTCGAGGAGGGCTTCGGGCTGCCGGCGGTGGAGGCGATGGCGTGCGGCACTCCCGTGATCGTGTCGGACGGGGGCGCGCTCCCCGAGGTCACGGCGGGGGCGGCGGTGGTCGTCGATGCCGGCAAGGAGGAGACGATCGCCTCCGCCATCACGGCCGTCCTCGTCGACCCCGACCACGCCGCCGCCCTGCGCCGCCGCGGCGCG
>CAYQQT010000594.1:0-2888 GCA_964419375.1 uncultured bacterium | reverse complement strand
GCTGATCGCGCAGATCTCCGACCCGCACATCAAGCCGGAAGGGGTGCTCGCCTACGGGCATATCGACACGTCCGCGTTCCTCGCGCGCGCGGTGGACTACATCCGACGTGACCAGCGTGTCGCTGATGCTCCCCTACTTCGCGGGCGGCATCGGCATCGGGCTGTCTCGTGACGCTCGGCGCCTGTGACCTGGCGCATGGCTTCCTCGTCGTCGTCGGCCACGTGGACGTTGACGACGAGCTTCCAGTTCCGCCGGTCCATCGTCTTGCCATGCCGGGCGGCGGTCTCCTCGGCGATCTTCCACTGGTTCGCGAGCATCTCGGGCCCGCCGGGCAGCCCGGCGCCGAGCGAGAGCACGCCGAGGCCGTGCTTGCCCGCGCTCATCACGCCCGCGGGGGTGATCGTGCTCGCCACCGCGATGGGGAAGTGCGGCTCGGTGTAGGGCGCCAGGTGCAGGCGCGCCTGCCGCAGCTCGAACCAGTCGGTCTTCATCGTCACCGGCTCCTCGCACGCGAGCAGCCGCATGATCGCCTCCAGCGCCTCGTCCATGCGCGGGCGCTGGGTCACCGGCTCGAGCCCATATCGAGCGTCAAATCGCGCTCCAGGCCTCGGGGACGGGAACGACGCAGCGGTACAGCCGCGGCCTTCTCCGCCTGCTGAGCCGCCATGGGTTATGCGGGCATGACCCGTCGGTGCTCGCGATCCGATGAAGGCAGGCGAGCCAAAGTGTCGGACACCGCCGTTCGAGCGCCGGCTCCGCCGGCGCAATCGGTCCGACGGCGAAGCACGGACCGCGCAAGCGGTCCGGCCTCCTTCGACGATCTAGCGCGGCCTCGTACCCGTGTACTCGCTGAGGAGTCCCGCCATCAGGCGGCGCTTGACGTCCGCGAATCCGCTCTGCCGCAGAACGTCAAGGATCACACCGGGCGGCACGCACTCGTCGATCGTGTCCCAGTAGTAGCGCATGAGCATCGCGGCGTGTGGGTTCCGCGTGCGGAGCCGCGCCAGCAGTGGCGCGAGGCGGCAGAGGTAGACGCGGAATAACCGTCGGGCGAGCGCGGAGGAGGGGCGCGAGACTTCGAGGATCACGACGCGGCCTCCGGGCTTCAGGACCCGCAGGTATTCTCTGAACGTCACGCCGAGATCGGCGACATGGCGGAGGGCGAACCCCATGGTCAGGGCATCGAACCGCGCGTTCTCGAACGGCAGCGCCTCCGCTCGGCCCTGCACGAGACGAACCATCGCGGCTCTCCGACTCTGCTCGCCGAGCATGCCGCGACTCGGGTCGACGCCAACCACCACGCCGGACTCGCCGACGACGCGCAGTGCCGCGCGGGCGAGGAGGCCGGTGCCTGTCGCGACGTCGAGGAGCTTCATGCCCGGTGCGACGCCGCCGCGCCTGAGCGCGAGGCGGCGGTAGTAATGCTCCGACCCGAGCGACATGATCGCGCCCATCCATTCGTAGTACGGCGCCGCGCCATCGAACAACGCGCCGACGAACGGGGTCCGGTCGGCATCGCTCGTGTAGTACTTGTCGAGTACCGGATGAGGTGCGGCGGCCCGCCCGGTACGGCTGGTCTCGGTGTCAGACATCGTTAACGCCCTCCTCGCCTCCAGGAATGTAACGGGCGTGATGATAGCCGGGAGCGCGACCGGAAGCGAGGACGATCGAGCACCGCATCGCATAGAACCCGCAGACTCGAGCGAACAGGATCAAATCTGGTTGCCGTGCTACGGTGCCCTGCTTTCAGCGTCAGGGGGTCGTGGGGGGTGAGTCTATGTCGCGGGCGCCCGAAGTCCGCTGGCGGAATTCGGCGGGGACTTCGCGGCCGGCGTCGAGGTAGGCGCGGCGGATGGCTTCGACGTTGGGGCTGAAGATGGTCTTGCGGTTGTTGCGCGCCCAGTCGTTGGAGTCGCGGATGGTGTCGAGCGAGCCCTGGAAGCGCGGCATCACGTAGCGCGCGAAGAGCTCGTAGCTCTTGAGGGTCTGCTCGCGATTGGCCCACTCGTGGGCGCGGAAGAGGACGCCGCCGAAGCCGCCCCCGCTCAGCTCCTCGAGCCGCTGAATGCCGCGCACCACCGTCTCCACCGACCCCACGAGCGTGGTGCCCATCTTCACACCCTCGGTGAGCGGGTCGTCGGCGCGACCGGGCGGGCGGCCGAGCGTCTCCTCGAAGTAGGTGATCGTCTCGTGCCGCTCGGCGCCCGTGACCTGGCGCATGGCTTCCTCGTCGTCGTCGGCCACGTGGACGTTGACGACGAGCTTCCAGTTCCGCCGGTCCATCGTCTTGCCATGCCGGGCGGCGGTCTCCTCGGCGATCTTCCACTGGTTCGCGAGCATCTCGGGCCCGCCGGGCAGCCCGGCGCCGAGCGAGAGCACGCCGAGGCCGTGCTTGCCCGCGCTCATCACGCCCGCGGGGGTGATCGTGCTCGCCACCGCGATGGGGAAGTGCGGCTCGGTGTAGGGCGCCAGGTGCAGGCGCGCCTGCCGCAGCTCGAACCAGTCGGTCTTCATCGTCACCGGCTCCTCGCACGCGAGCAGCCGCATGATCGCCTCCAGCGCCTCGTCCATGCGCGGGCGCTGGGTCACCGGCTCGATACCCATCATGTACGCGTCGGACACGAGCGCGCCCGGCCCGCACCCGAGCATGCCGCGCCCGCGCGTCATGTGGTCGAGCTGCACGAAGCGCTGGGCGACCAGCAGCGGATGGTGATACGGCAGGCTCGTCACGCCGGAGCCGAGCATGATGTGGCGCGTGCGCTCGGCGGCGGCCGCGATGAACATCTCGGGGGAGGCGATCAGCTCCCAGCCCGCGGAGTGGTGCTCACCCACCCACACCTCGTCGTAGCCGAGGTAGTCGAGCCACTCGATCAGCTCCATGTCGCGC
>CAYQQT010000593.1:0-2898 GCA_964419375.1 uncultured bacterium | reverse complement strand
CAAGGGCATCGGCGAGTCCGCCACCATCGGCTCCACGCCCGCCGTCACCAACGCCGTCCTCGATACCCTGTCGCCGCTCGGTGTGGAGACGTTGGATCCGCCTCTGACGGCGGCGACGATCTGGCAGGCGATGCGATCCGCCCCGAAGGCAGCGAAGTCTTAGCGCGCGGCGAGCAGGGGCTGCAGCTTGGCGTCGATGGCGCCCCGCGGCTGCACGCCCGTCACGCGATCCACGAGCTGGCCGTCCTTGAAGACGAGCAGCGTGGGAATGGAGCGGATCTGGAAGCGGTCCGCGGTGGCGGGGTTGGCGTCGACATCCAGCTTGGCCACGAGCACGCGGCCCGCGTAGTCGCGCGCGAGGGCGTCGATGGTGGGGGCCAGCATGTGACAGGGGCCGCACCAGTCCGCCCAGCAGTCGAGCAGTACGGGGATGCGCGAGCCGAGGACCGTGCGCTCGAAGTCGTCGTCGCCCACGGCCACGGGCGCGGCGGCCGCGGTGAGGGGCGCCTTGCACTCGCCGCAGCGCGCGCGCTCGCCCGCCCGCGCCTCGGGCACGCGGTTGATGGCGCCACACGTCGCGCACCGGATCTCGGCCATGCCCACAGTGTAGCGCGATGAGCCCGCTCGATCATTTCCCGCCCGGCTTCGAGCCGCGCCGCGAGCAGCGGCGGCTGCTGGAGGCGCTGGGGGCCGCCATCGAGGAGGCCGAGGAGGACCCCGGCGCGCCGCGCGTGTTCGCGGTGGAGGCGCCGCCGGGCGTGGGCAAGAGCCACGTGGCCATGGCGCTGGCGCGCTGGAGCGGCGACGCCTACCTGCTCACGTCGCAGAAGAGTCTTCAAGATCAGTACGAGCGGGAGTTCGGCGCCGATCTGCAGCTCGTCAAGGGGCGCGATAATTATCTCTGCGAGCGCTACGACGCGCGCGTCGTCACCTCGCAGGGGATGTGCCGGCGCCCGCGCGGGCCCGTGTGCCAGTGCCCGTACACGCGGGCCAAGCAGGCGGCGCTCAACGGTGCCATCTTTTGCACCAACACGTGGTACTTCGCCACCCTGCGCCACTGGCACGCCGAGCACCTTCGCCGCCGCCGGCTGCTGATCATCGACGAGGCGCACAACCTCGAATCCCAGCTCGTCAACGTCTTCACGGTGCGCTTCCTCGCCGAGGAGATGAAGGAGTGGTTCGGCGGCCCCCTGCCCCGCCTGGCGGACGCCGAGGAGTACCGCGCCCTCATGGCGAGTCACGTGGAGCGGCTCGAAGGCGCGCTGGAGCAGATCGTGCGCGCGCTGGACGAGCTGCGGCCGCCCGGCATGGACGACGAGCAGTTCCTGACGATGCCCCCCTCGCGCCACGAGCAGGAGCTGCTCACCCGGCGCGACGGGCTCGAGAGCGCGCTGGCGCGCATCCGGTTCTTCGTGGACGCCGAGGACCGCGAGTGGATCGTGCGCTACCCGGTCGAGTTGGCCCCGCCCCTCGAGCTCGTGCCGCTGACGGTGGCCGGCATGGCGCGCGACCTGCTGTCGGAGTGCGCGGACTTCACCGTGCTGTCGTCCGCCTACCTCGGCCACCGCTCGGTCCTCGCCGAATCGCTCGGCGTGCCCGACGAGGGCGTGCGGTCGTTCGCGAGCGTCTCGCCCTTCCCGCTCGAGCAGCGGCCCATCGTCTATCGCCCCGTGGGCGCGCTCTCACGCGCCAGCCTCGGACAGCTCGAGCCGGCGCTGTTCGCGGAGGTGGCCGCCATTCTCGCCGCCCACGCCGGTGACAAGGGGCTCGTCCACTGCCCCTCGTACGCGGTGGCGCGGCGGCTCGTGCGCGACCTCGCGGATCGCGCGCCCCTGGAATCGCGCCGCGTCATCTTCGTGGACTCCGCGGACGCCAAGGGCCGCGCGCTCGATCAGCACCGCGCCTCCCCGCTGCCGACGGTGCTGGTGTCGCCGTCGCTGCGCGAGGGCATCGACCTTCCCGACGACTTCCTGCGCTTCCAGATCATCACCAAGATGCCGTACCCCGACCTCGGCGATCCGTGGACCCGCGCGCGTGCCGATCGCGATCCGCGCTGGTACGCGCTGGAGACCGCGAAGGCGCTCGTGCAGGCCTACGGCCGCTCCTGCCGCCACGCGGGCGACCACGGCGCCACCTACATCCTGGACGGCCACTTCCCGCGCTTCCTGCAGCGCTACCGCGTGCTCCTGCCCTCGTGGTTCCTCGACGCCGCCATCCCCGCGCTGCGCGCACATGGCGAAGCGGTGGGAGAAACGGTAGAGTGAGCGGCCCGCATTCGAGGCGGAGAGGAGCGTCATGGGGAAGATCGAAGCACGGCTGAAGGAGCTGGGGATCACGCTGCCGCGTCCGCCCAAGGCGGTGGCCAACTACCTGCCCGGCGTGAAGGTGGGCGAGATCCTCTACGTTGCCGGCACCATCGGCACCATCGTGGACGCCCAGGACAACGACGTGCTGCCCATCAAGGGCAAGCTCGGCGCCGAGCTCACCGTGGAGCAGGGCTACCAGTCGGCGCGGCTCACCGCCATCAACCACCTCGCCATGATGAAAGCGGTGATCGGCGACCTCGACGCCGTCGTACGCATCGTAAAACTCATCGGCTACGTGAACGCCGCCCCCGGCTTCAAGAAGGCGCCGTGGGTCGTCAACGGCGCCTCGGATCTGCTCGTGGAGATCTGGGGCCCCGAGCGCGGCAAGCACGCGCGCGCCGCGCTCTACCAGAACGAGCTCACCGAGGACGCGCCCATCGAGATCGAGATGACGGTGCAGGTGCGGCCCTAAGCACACCTGCTGTTTCGGAAAGTCCTCGGGCGCTCCTTGACGGACATTGAAAGTCGTGGAGAACGCCGGCTCGCGATCAATCTCGAGCGCAAGCTTGTACTGACCAGGGGCAGGCAAGAT
>CAYQQT010000592.1:0-2900 GCA_964419375.1 uncultured bacterium | reverse complement strand
GGGGCATCGAGGCGCGTCCCGGGTTCCCCGGGACGCGGCCGAGCGTCGGGGGGCATCGAGGCGCGTCCCGGGTTCCCCGGGACGCGGCCGAGCGTCGGGGGGCTTGGGGGGCCCTTCGAGGCCCCCCATTTCAAATAGATCCGCGCACGATCCGCGCGCCGGCCGTCAGCGCCTGAAGCTTGCCGAACGCCCGCTCGCGCGGCAGATACTTCATGCCGCAGTCGGGCGCGACCACCAGCCGCTGCGCCGGCACGTGCGCCAGCGCCTTCCGAATGCGATCGGCGACGACGTCGGCCGTCTCCACCGTCGTGTCGCCGAGGTCGAGGACGCCCAGCACGATCGTCTTCGACGGTAGCGCGCGCAATACCGCACAGTCGAGACGCGGCTGGGCGGCCTCGATGGAGACGTGCGTGGCACGGCAGCGATCCAACTCCGGCAGGAACGAGTAGCCGCTCGGCTTGTCACGAATGGTGTGCGCGTAGCCGAAGCAGAGGTGGATGACGGTCGGCACGCGCACGCCTTCCAGCGCGCGATCGATCGCGGGCACGGCGTATTCGCGCGCGCGATCCGGCCACGCCTGCAGGTATGGCTCGTCGAGCTGCAGGACGTCGGCGCCCGCCGCCTCGAGATCGCGGAGCTCCTCGTTCACCACGGCGGCGAATGCCATGGCGAGGCTCGGCGCGTCCGGGTAGTGCTCGTTCTCGACGAGCGAGCTCAGGGTAAAGGGCCCCGGTACCGTCACCTTGATGGGGCGGTCGGTTTCCGCTTTCAGGAAGGTCGTGGGGCGAGTGAGCACCGCACGCGGGCGGATGATGGGCCCCACCACGCGTGGCACGGGCGTGGGCTTGCCGGTGCGACTGAGCGCCGTGCCCGGGCGCTCGAGGTCGATGCCGCCGAGCGCGGGCGCCAGCCAGTTGAAATAGGACTCGCGGCGCATCTCGCCGTCGCTCACGAGGTCGATGCCGGCGCGCTCCAGGTCGCGCACGCACAGCCGCACGGCGTCGTCCTGCGCCTGCTCCATGAGCGCCACGGGCAGCCGCCAGAGCGCCGGCAACCCGACCCGGGGCACCCCGCCGCCGAGCAGCACGTCGCGGTCGATGAGCCACTCCGGCTGCGGGTAGCTGCCGACCACGGTGGTGGGCAGGAGCGGGAGCGCGCCCGTCGAGACCCGCCGCGTCATCCGGTGGAGCGCGTCAACGCGTCCTGGTCACGTGCCAGGATGTCCTCGTACTGCGCCGGCGCCTCGGCATAACGGCCCCAGATGCCCATGGAGACCCTCCGATCTTCGGCACGACTCTTGAACCTATGGATCGTGACCTAAGCCCGGGGGAGGAACGCCATGAAGTGCACGATCTGTGGCTGCGACCGCCGGATGCTGTGCAGCCGTTGTCGCGAGGGTCGGTGCGTGCCATGCCAGGCGCAGGTGGCGGCGAAGGTACGGGTGTAACGGCTCTCTGAGCCGACATCAGTCGAGGCCCCAGGTGACGACCTTGGTCGGGGTGACCTCGACGATCACGGAGTCGGAGGCGGCCAGCGCCGCCTCCTTGGAATACTGCGGATACTTGGCGTACAGGCGGGCGCGGGCGCGCTGAAACTCCGGGCCGCGCGCGATGAGCCGCGCCGTGCCCTGCACCATCACGCCCATGATGCGCGACCAATCCTCCGAGTAGAGATCCACCGTGAGCGCGATGCGAGGGTTCTCCCGGAGATTGGTCACCTTGCCGGCGTCCTTGCCGGAGCCGAAGTAAATCTTCTGGCCGGCGACGGCGGGGCAGACGGGAACGACGTGCGGCCGCCCGTCGCCTCCCGCCGTCGCCACGCGGCACACGCGCTCGGCCGCGATCAGCTTCGCCACCTTCTTCGTCAGTCGCATGAAGCCCTCCTGCAAGCCCAATCGGAAATCGAGGAGCGCCACGGCTTTGCCGGGGCGCTTCCGAGCGTGGGGGATTGGGGGGCCGTCGAGGCCCCCATGCAAGTCAATCGCTTGGGGGGCCCTTCGAGGCCCCCCATCCAACTAATCACGCGAACACGAACACACCCTTGCCCGTGGTCTGCGTATCGAACAGCCGATACGCCTCGTCCGCCTGCTCGACCTCGAAGCGATGGGTGAGCAGCTTCTTGAGCGGGATCTTGCGGTCCGCGATGAAGCGCGCGCACTCATCCTGGCCCACCGCGGAGAACGTCCACGACGCGTGCACGGTGAGCTGGCGGCGGAGCATGTGCTTGCTGACGTCGATGGTCGTCTGCCCGCCCTCGCCGACGAAGGCGACGCGGCCCCAGGTGCCGGCGGACTGCAGGGCGCCGAGGCGGCCTTCGGAGGTGCCGGAGCAGTCCATCGTCGTCTCCGCGCCCTCGCCGTGCGTGAGGTCGTGGATGGCCTTCACGGCGTCCGTTTCTTTTGCGTTGATCACGGCCTCGGCGCCGAGCTCGCGCGCGAGCGTGAGGCGCTCGGGCACGACGTCGATGGCGATGACGCGCGCGCCCATCGCGCGGCCCAGCATGGTGGCGCTGAGGCCGACGGGACCCTGCCCGAAGACGGCGAGCGTGTCGCGGCCGGAGACGTCGATGCGCTTGAGGGCGCCGTACGCGGTGCCCGTGCCGCAGGAGACCGACGCGCCCTCCTCGAACGACAGCTCGTCGGGCAGGGGAACGCACGTGAACGCGGGCGCCACCATGTAGGGCGCGTGGCCGCCGTTGCCGGTCATGCCGTAGACGGTGATGCCCTTGCGGCAGAGCTGGGACCAGCCGAGGCGGCAGTGCTTGCAGCGGCCGCAGCCCTTGTAGTGATGGTTCATCACGCGCTGGCCCACCAGCCCGGGGTCGACGCCGGCGCCGACGGCGGCCACCACCCCGCACGGCTCGTGGCCCGCGATCACGGGGCCGCCGGCGCCGAGGCCGAG
>CAYQQT010000591.1:0-2904 GCA_964419375.1 uncultured bacterium | reverse complement strand
TAGCCGCGGCGCTGCGGGATGTTGTGCTTGCGCATCTTCGAGTAGAGCGTGGGGCGGCGCAGGCCGAGGAGGACGGCGGCGGCCTGCTTGTTCCAGCGCGTGGAGTCGAGGGCCTTGAGGATGGACGCGCGCTCGATCTCCTCCAGCGACCCGCTCGGCACCTCGGAGGGCGCGATGGCGCCCGCCGCCCCCGCCTCGCCGCTGGCGTGCTGCACGGTCTCGGGCAGGTCGGCGAGCGTGATCTCCCGCCCGCGCGCCACGAGCACGGCGCGCTCGATGGCGTGCTGCAGCTCGCGCACGTTGCCGGGCCACGGGTAGGACAGCATGCGGCGGTACGCCTCCGGCTCGATCTCCTCGATGGCGCGCGCGTGCTTGGCCCGGTAGCGGTCGAGAAAGGCGCGCACGAGGATGGGAATGTCCTCGCGCCGCTCGCGCAGGGGCGGCACCACGATGGTGACGGTGTTGATGCGGAATAAGAGGTCCTGGCGCAGGTGGCCTTCCTTCACCATCTGCTCGGGGGGCCGGTTGCTGGAGGAGATGAGACGGAAATCGACGGCGATCGACTTGGCGCCGCCCAGCCGCCGCACCACGCGCTCCTCGAGCACCCGCAGCAGCTTGGCCTGCAGGTCGATGGGCATCTCGGTGATCTCGTCGAGGAGCAGCGAGCCCTTGTGCGCCTCCTCGAGGAGGCCGATCTTCTCCGTGGTGGCGCCCGTGAAGGAGCCCTTGGTGTGGCCGAAGAGCTCGGATTCGATGAGGTCCTTGGGCAGCGCCGCGCAGTTGATCTTGATCCACGGCCCGCCCTTGCGCGAGCTGCGCTCGTGCAGCGCGTTGGCGATGAGCTCCTTGCCGGTGCCGCTCTCGCCGAGGATGAGCACGTTGGCGTCGGCGTCGGCGACGGAGGCCACGGTCTCCATCACGCGCTGGATGCCGGGCGCGCTGCCGAGGATCTCGCTGTCCGCCGTCTGCTCGACGAGACGACGGCGCAGCTCGGAATTCTCCACCACCAGCTTTCTATGCTCGAGCGCGTTTCGTACGAGCCCGATGACTTCTTCGGGCTCGAACGGTTTTTCGACGACGTGGAAGGCCCCCGCGCCCTTGGTGGCTTCCATCGCCTTGCGCACGGAGCCGTAGGCGGTGATGACGATGACTTCCAGGGAGGCGTCGCGCGCCTTCAGCTCCTTGGTGAGCGTGAGCCCGTCGCCGTCGGGGAGCATGAGGTCCACGATGGCCACGTGGGCGTCCGTCTGCGCGATGGCGGCGAGCGCGGTGCGCACGCTGCCCGCCAGTCGCACCGAGTAGCCCTCGGCCTCCAGCGTGAGCCGCAGGCCGTCGGCGATGGAGGCTTCGTCGTCGACGACGAGGATGGTGTGCCTCACGCGCGCGCCTCGGCGCCCTCCGCGGGCGCGGTCACGGGCAGCCGCACCGTGAAGCGGGTGCCCTGGCCCACCGTGCTGTGCACGAGGAGCTCGCCGCCGTGCAGGTCGATGACCGAGCGCACGATGGCCATGCCGAGCCCCGTGCCCTGCGCCTTCGTCGTGAAGAACATGTCGAACATGCGCGACAGCGTCTCCTCCGTCATGCCGCTCCCGGTGTCTTCGACGACCACGGTGATCATCTTCGGCTCCGCCGCGTAGGTGGTGGTCACGGTGAGACGGCCGCCCGGGGAGAGCGCCTCCATCCCGTTGAGGATGAGGTTCAGGAACGCCTTGCGCAGCTCCTTGGCGTCCAGCGGCGCCTCCGGACAGCCCTGATCATACGACTTGTAGACCTCCACTCCCTCCGTTTCGCAGCGCGCCTGCGCGAAGGACAGGCACTCGTCGAGCAGCGGGTGTAGCGACATCGGCTTGCGGTGCAGCTCGGGGGGACGGCCGAAGGCGGTGATCTCGCCCACGACGTCGGCGAGGTGATCGACGGTGGACGAGATCTTCTGCGCCACCCCTGCCCCGTCGTCGTCGCCGTTCTTGGTGAGGCGCTGCTCGAGGTGGCGGGCGTAGAGGCGCAGCCCGGCGAGCGGGTTCTTCAGCTCGTGCGCGACCTGCGCCGCCATGCGGCCGAGGGCGGCGAGGGCGCCGGTGCGCAGGCGCTCGAGCTCGTGGGTGTTCTTGATGGCCACGGCCGCCTGCGCGGAGAAGATCGCGATGAGCTCGAGGTCGTCGTCGGTGGGCTCGATGCGCGCGCCCGTCTCGATGACGAGGGCCCCCGCGGGCCCCTTCTGCACGACGAGGGGGGCGGCCACGATGACGCCCGTGTCGCCCGCCACCGTGGTCGGGATCCCTTTCTGCATCGCGGTCGAGGCCGCCGCTTCGAGCGCGGGCCAGGAGGACGGCGTCGACCCCGCGCTCGCCATCGGCACCAGCCGTCCCTGCTGGAGCTGGAACACGACGCAGCGCTCGGCTTCCGTCGTCTCCACCGCCGCCTGCGCGACGGCGTCGAGGACGCGCTCCATGATGCCGGTGGAGGCCAGCATCTGGCCCACCGACAGCAGGCGTTCGCGGTCGCGCGCCCAGCGCCGGGTGGCGAGCGCGCGGCCGATCTTGGCGCGCAGCTCGTCGCGCACGAAGGGCTTGGTGAGGTAGTCGAAGGCGCCGCGCTGCACCGCCTGCACCGCGGTCTCGATGGTGGCGTGGGCGGTCATGATGAGCACGGGTAGCCGCGGCTGCCGCGCGTGCAGCGCTTCCATGAGCGCGATGCCGTCCATGGGCTGCATGCGCAGGTCGATCAGCGCGAGGTCGAAGCGCCCCGCGTCCAGCGCCCCCAGCGCGCGCTGCGCGTCGCTGGTGCCGGTGACGTCGAACCCCATCGCCACCAGCCGCATCTGGAGCACTTCCAGGATGGCTCCATCGTCGTCGACGACCAGCACGCGCGCCTTCGTCAATTGATTACATGGGGGGCCCCGATATG
>CAYQQT010000590.1:0-2908 GCA_964419375.1 uncultured bacterium | reverse complement strand
TGAGGGCTTCGGACACGAGATCCTGCAGCTCGAAGTGGCGGTAGTCCACTCCTAGAGGAAGCGGCGGTTCGCGCGCTCGTCGGGGACGTCGAGGCCGAGGGCGACAAGCTTGGCGTCGACGTAGGACTTGTAGGCTTGGCGGATCTCGGCGTTGCCGACCGATTTCAGGCCCCACTGGATGAACTTCGGCGTGTTCGACGAATCGGATCGGCCGAACATGTCCAGGGCGGCGGGATACCACTTGGCGAGCAGGTGCTGCGCGAGCATGCGGCCGCGGCGCTCGCTGCAGATGCGCGCGAGGAAGTGATAGCCCATCTCGGAGTGACCGAGCTCGTCGCGCTCCACCGTGGCCGACATCTTGGCGAGCGGCACGTAGCTCGATTCGCGCCAGTCGCGCGCGTGGAAGGCGCCGTTGAGGTCGACGAGGAAGTGGAAGAAGGCGTCGTCCGCCCACGTCTCGCGCGGCAGGTGGAAGGTGTAGTGCGCGTAGGGGACGTCGCGCAGGGCGAAGTCGCGCTGTAGGCCGACGGCCACGCGGTGGAACATGATGGCGTGCTTGAGCTCCTCGGCGAGGTATTCCGCCTTGAGCAGCTTCGATTCCTGGTCGGGAAAGACCGCTTCCGCGAGATCGAGGCACGTGGCCATGAAGCCCAGGAAGCTCTTGTTGCCCGCGCGCTCGCCTTCGTGCTTGAGCATCTTGAGCAGCAGCGCGCGGTACTCCTCGGGCAGGGGATCGCCCTCGTCGAAGCGGTGCGCGGGCCGGCTCACCGTGCACGCCAGCTTCGGCAGGGGATCGCCCTGCGCGTACGCGCGGCGCCAGAACGGCCACAGGTCCGTGCGGCCGCCGTGCTCGGCGTCCTCGATCACCCGCATCTCGCTCGCCACGCTGCGCGCGTCGGTCACGTCGCTCAGGCTCCGTACCGGCGCTGAGCCGCCGTGAAGCGCGCAGGGTCGAGACGCTGCGCCCGATCTTTCTGGTGGCCGCACGGACAGCCGAGCAGCCCGGCGGCGTAGAGATCGAACTGGCCGCTCACGAGCTGGGCCGCCATGTCGGGCAGGAGCTTGTCGCCCACGTTGCCCACCATGCGCCCGCACCCGGCGCAGAGCAGCCGGTAGTAGGTGCCGTACGTCGCCGGCTGGTCGAGCGTGATGCCGACCGTGTCGTAGGCGGCGCGGATCTCGTCGAGGATCGTCATGGCTGTCGTCCCTGCTCCAGGAGCGCGCGCAGCTCCTCGCGCAGCTGCTGCTTGGAGACCTTGCCCACCGCGGTGGTGGGAAAGCGGTCGCGCACCTCCAGCCGCTCCGGGAGCTTGAACTTCGCGATGCGCCGCTCGTCGAGCAGGTAGCGGTTCAGCTCGGCGAGGGTGGGCGGCGGCCCGGGGTGGGCGATGACGTAGGCGCACGCGCGCTCGCCGAGCACGGGATCGGGCATCGCCACCACCGCCGCGTTCAGCACCCGCGGGTGGGCGAGGATCAAGTTCTCGATCTCCTCCGCACTGATCTTTTCTCCCCCGCGGTTGATCAGGTCTTTCTTGCGGCCTTCCACGACGAGATTGCCACCGGCGTGGCGCCGCACCATGTCGCCCGTCCGGTAGAAGCCGTCCGCCGTGAAGGCGGCGCGGTTGTGCTCGTCGGCCCTATAGTAGCCCCGAATCGTGTACGGCCCGCGACACTGCAGCTCGCCCACCTCGCCGTCGGCGACGGGCCGGCCGTCCTCGTCCACGATGCGCGTCTCGTCGTCGGGCGACACGGGCCGGCCCTGCGTCTGCACCACCACCTCGTCGGGATCGTCGCGTCGCGTGTAGCACAGCAGCCCTTCCGCCATGCCGAAGACCTGCGCCAGCACGCGCCCCATCGTGTCCAGCACCCGGCGGGCCGGCTCCGGATTGAGCCGCGAGCCGCCCACGCACAGCGTGCGCAAGGAGGTCAGGTCCGTCCGCGGCAGGTGCTCATGGTTGAGCCACGTGATGACGGTGGCGGGCACGGCGGGCACCCACGTCACCCGCTCCTGCTCGATGAGCGGCAGGCACGTCTGTGCGTCGGGCGCCGGGGCGAGCACGACGCGGGCGCCGAGGAGCAGCGCCGCCTGGAGGCCGGGGCAGGCGAGGGGAAAGTTGTGCGCGATGGGCACGCTGATGAGGAGCACGCTGTCGCGATCCACGGAGGCCGCCTGCGCGGAGGCGAGGGAGTTATAGAGATAGTCGTCGTGCGTGCGCGGGATGACCTTCGGTAACCCGGTGGTGCCGCCCGAGAGCTGGAAGACGGCGGGCACGCCGGGCGCGGGACGGAGCGCGTCGAGCGACGAGAGGGCGCGGCGATCCTCGACGGCATCGTCGAGGAGATCCGCAAGGCGCGTCATGCCGCCGCCGGCGCGGTCGCCCGCCACGAACACCTGGCGCAGCGCCGGTAGCTCTCCGCGCAGCGCCTCCACCATCGCCAGACAATCGAAGCCGCGCGCCTCGGACGCCGTGAACCACGCCGCCGCCTCGGTGAAGGCGCCGACATGCCCGATCTCAGCGTGCCGGTGCGCCGGCAGGCACGCCACCGGTACCGCGCCCACCTTCAAGCACGCAAGGTACGCCACGACGAACTCCGCGGAGTTCGGCAGCTGAAAAATCGCCCGTGCCCCCGAATGAATCCCACGCTCCGCAAGGTGCAAGGCGAGCCGATCCACGAGCGCGCCAAGCTGCCCATACGTAAGACGCCGCGCGCCGTCCACCACCGCGACGCGCTCGCGATGTGCGGCGACCGATGCGTCGAACGCCTCGCCGAGCGTGACGCCCTGCCAGTGCCCACGCGCGCGATAGCGGCGCGCGGCCTCATCAGGCCACGCCACGAATCCATCGAGCCAGTGACGTGCGGACATGTCGGTTACGTTGACGATGCCGGTCGTGCTTGTCAACGGCCC
>CAYQQT010000589.1:0-2920 GCA_964419375.1 uncultured bacterium | reverse complement strand
GACGAGGTGATTGCGGGGGACCGTGGGAGCCGGTATCTTCCGGGCTGAAAGGCGGGGAACCATGCACATCGGGATCTTCGTCGAGGAGAGGCGGCGCCACACGAGCGAGGCCACCGCTCTCCGGGAAGCGCTCGAGCTGGCGGAGGCGGCGGAGGCGGGCGGGCTTGACGGCGTGTGGCTCGGCGAGATCCACTTCACGCCGGGCCGGTCCGTGCAGTCGGCGCCGTTCGCGCTCGCGAGCTTCATGGCCGCCCGCACCCGGCGCGTGCGCATCGGCACCGCCGTCACCGTCCTGCCCCTGGCCCACCCGCTGCGGATCGCGGAAGAGGTGGCCACGGTCGATCAGCTCAGTGAAGGCCGCTTCGACTTCGGGATCGGCCGCAGCGGCTCGGTGCGCACCTACGACGTGCTCGGGATCCCGTACGCGGAGAGCCAGGCGCGCTTCGAGGAAGCGCTGCTGATCATGCGCGAGGCGTGGAAGGGCGAGCCCTTCGCCTACCAGGGCAAGTTCCACCGGTTCGACACCACGACGGTGGCGCCGCGGCCGTACCAGCAGCCGCATCCACCGCTGCGGATGGCCGCCAACTCGCCCGAGACATTCGCGTTCGTCGGCCGCGCGGGGCTGCCCCTGTTCGTCGGCCTGCGCGACCTCAGCATCGCGGAGGTGCGGGCGCACCTGAAGGAGTACCGCGCGGCCTGGCGCGCGGCCGGTCACGCCGGCAACGGCGACGTGTGCCTGCGCATTCCCGTCTACGCCGCGCCCACGGAGAGGGCGGCGCGCGAGGAGCCGTACGAGAACACGACCTATTTCTTCCAGCGTCACTTCGAGCTCACGCGCGCCCGGGCGGGCCGCGCCGATACCGGCCCCGCGGGACGGACGGAGGCGCGCGTGGAGCAGCTCGCCGCGCTCTCGTACGACGACATCCTCGCCACCCGCGTCGCCTTCGGCACCGCCGCCAGCCTGACAGAGCGCCTGGCTCGGCTGCGCGACGAGCTGGGCCTCGCCGGCATCATCGCCGAGCTGAATCCCGGGGGACTCCTCGCCATGGATCAGATGCGCCGGACGCTCGGCATCCTGACGCAGGAGGTGGTGCCCGCCCTCAGGTGAAGTGCGGCATGACCTCCCGCGCGAAGAGCTCCATCGAGCGGCGGATCTTGTCCTGGGGCAGCCCCCCGAAGTTCATCCAGCACAGCACGTGGCCGACGCCCGCCGCGCGCATCGCCTCGATGCGACGGGCGACGGTGTCCGGTGAGCCGAAGGCCACCGTCTCCCGCACGAGGTCCTCCCAGTTGACGTGCGCCAGGCGCTCCGCGAGCGCGCGGAAGTGCGCGTGCAGGCTCGGGTGCGCGTCCTCGATGCGGTCGGGGAGGACGAAGCGGCGGAAGGACTCCTGGTACCACATCTCCGCGTCCTTGGCCTCCGCCTGCGCCTGCGCGTCGGTGGCCGCCACGTAGATCTGGCGCGAGACGCCCCAGTGCGCGAGGAGGGCGGCGATGTCGGCGTCGCCGCGGCCCTGCTTGCGCAGGGCGGCCACGTACGTGTCGCGGTTCGTGGCGAGCTGCTGCTCCGCGTTGCCGCGCAGCACGGAGTTGAGCATGGGCCAGCCCCGGGCGGCGGTGCCCTCGATGCTCTCCTTGCTGCCGCACACCTGGTAGAGCGGCGGATGGGGCCGTTGCCAGGGCTTCGGCATCACGCGCGCGTCGGTGACCGTGAAGAAGCGTCCCGCGTGCGAGAAGCGATCCTCCGTCCACGCCCGCACCATGATCTCGAGCGTTTCCTCGAAGCGGTCGCGGTTCTCCTGCTGGGGCACGTTGTAGCCCCGGAACTCCGCGGGCCGGTTGCCGCGGCCGACGCCGACATCGAGCCGGCCCCGCGAGATGATGTCCACGAGCGCCATCTGCTCGGCCAGGCGCAGCGGGTGATGGAAGGGCAGGATGGCGGCGGCAAGGCCGATGCGCACGCGCCGCGTGCGGGAGGCGGCGACGCCGGCGAGCGTGGCGGGGTCGACGGCGAGGCCGTAGTCGATGAAGTGGTGCTCGGTGAGCCAGATCTGGTCGAACCCGAGCTCCTCGGTCCACTCCATCTGCTCGAGCTCGCGATGCACGACCTCCTCGTGAGTGAATCCGGGAGCGGCCTGGAAGAAGAAGAAAGTCCCGAAGCGCATGGTGCGCCGGATGGTACCGCCGGGCTCCCGGTGCCGCAACACGCGGGGCAGGGCGGTTGACAGGCAGGGGGCGGGCTGACTAGAGTGCAGCGCCGCTGCCGATGAAGCCACCTAAATTCGACTATCACGCGCCGAAGAGCGTCGAAGAGGCGCTCGCGCTGCTCGAGCGCTACGGCGGTGACGCCAAGCTGCTCGCCGGTGGCCAGAGCCTCATGCCGCTCCTGAACTTCCGTCTGAGCCGCCCGGCCGCCCTCGTCGATCTCAACCGGATCCCGTCGCTCGCGTACATCAAGGAAGCGGACGGGCAGGTGAAGCTCGGCGCGATGACGCGCCAGCGGACGATCGAGTTCTCGCCCGTCGTGAAGGAGCGGCTGCCGCTGCTTCGCGAGGCGACGCGGTGGGTGGGCCACCTTCCTATCCGCACTCGGGGAACGATCGGCGGCTCGATCGCGCACGCCGATCCGTCGGCGGAGTACCCGGCGGTGCTGGCGGCGCTGGAAGGCGAAGTGGTGGCGCGCAGCCCGAGGGGCGAGCGGGTCATCAAGGCCGCGGACCTGTTCCAGACGTATCTCACGACCAATCTCGACGCCGACGAGATCGTGGTCGAGGTGAGGCTGCCGGCGATGCCGGCGGGCGCCGGCTACGCGCTGGAGGAGTTCGCGCGGCGCCACGGCGACTTCGCGATCATCGGGATCGCCGCCATGGTCGTGCGCGAGGGGCAGCGGTGCACGACGGCGCGGCTCGCCGTCGCGGGC
>CAYQQT010000588.1:0-2932 GCA_964419375.1 uncultured bacterium | reverse complement strand
GATGGCCGCTCCCGCGCCCGCGCCGAGAGCGGCGCCGGCGAGCGTGGTGCAGGCGGTGGTGGTCGCGGCGAGCAGCGCCAGGCCCGCCACCGGTGCGAGCATTCGCTTGGTCATCATGTGAGCCCTCCTCTCGAAATCGTTACGCCCCTGTGACGGATGAGGGGGCGGCTTCATTCGCGAGGTGTCAGGCGCGGCGGAAGGGGGCAGGCACCGGACTGTCGAACCGCAGGGGACGCCCGTCGGGGCCGACGAAGCCCAGGCGCGTGGCGTGCAGGCACACGCGCCGGATGGGATTGCGACGGCTGCCGTAGGCGGAGTCACCGACGACCGGATGCCCGAGCTCCGCGAGCTGCGCGCGGATCTGGCCCCGGCGCCCCGTCTGCAGGCTGAGCTCGAGCACGGTGGAGTCACGGCGGCGCTCCAGCACGCGATAGAGCGTGACCGCTTCCTTGCCGCGCAGCGTGTCGCGCGAGGCGCGCACGCGGAGAAAGCGGTCCTGCACGAGGAAGCTCTCGAGCCGGCCCTCGTCGGCCTCCACGCGGCCTTCCACCACCGCGACGTAGAGACGCTCCACGCGCCGTGCTTTGAACTGCGCCTGCAGCGCCCCCTTGGCCGCCCCCGACTTGGCGAAGACGAGGAGCCCCGACGTCTCCCGATCGAGGCGATGCACGATGAAGAGGCGTGGCCCGCGTCCGCGGCGCGCCTGGCCCTCGACGTAGCCGGCGAGAAGGCGATACGCGGTGCGCTCACGCTCGTGCTCGGTGGCGATGGTGAGCAGCCCCGCCGGCTTGTCCACCACGAGGAAGTGATCCTCTTCGTGGATGAGCCGCAGCGGCGCGGGAAACGCGGGCGGCGGCGGCGCGCCGAGCAGCACGCGCTCAGCGGGCGCCACCGGCGTCTCCCCGCGCCGCTCCACCTCTCCGCGCACCCGCACGCGGCCCGCCGCCAGCCACTTGCGCAGCGTCGTGCGCGAGGCCTCGGGATAGAGGGCGTGAAGACGGTCGATGAGCAGCAACGGCGGGTTACGGTCTAGCGGGCCCGGGGCGGGCCGAGCACCACCGTCGTCACGGTATCGAGGTAGGTTTTCGCCACCCGCTGCACGTCGGCGGAGGTGACGGCCTCCACCGCCCGGCGGTAGCGCGCGGGGTACTCCTGGCCGACACCTTCGACCTCGTAGAAGTTGAGGTACCACGCCTGCCGCTCGTTCGTGCGGCGATCCATGGCGTACTTGCCGAGCAGGTAGCCCTTGGCGCGGGCCAGCTCTTCCGCCGGCACCGCTTCCCGCTGCACGCGCGCGATCTCACGGCGCAACGCCTCCTCGGCGCGCCCGGCGTTGGCGGGGGCGGCGCCGAGGTAGAGCGCGAGGACGCCCGGCTCGCGCACGGGATCGTAGAAGGCGGTCGCCGTATACGCGAGCGCGCTCTTGTCACGCAACTCCACGAAGAGCCGGCCCGCCATGCCGCCCCCAAGCACGGTGGCGAGCACCTTGACGGCGGCGTGATCGGCGTGGTCCAGCGAGGGCGCGAGGGCGCCCACGACGATCTGCGTCTGCTGCGCGGGCTGCTCGACGACGACCCGGCGGACGACAGGCCGCGGCGCGGGGATGGGCGGGTCCGCCACCATGCCGCCCGCCGCCATACCGCCGAAGAGCCGCTCCGCCTCCGCCACCACCTCTGCTGCGCTCACCTGGCCGCTCACCGCGAGCGTCATCCGCTCGGGGCGATAGAAGGTCTGGTAGGCGGCGACGATCGCGTCCGCGTCGATGGCCGCCAGCGACTCCCGCGTGCCGAGGGCGGGGATGGCATAGGGATGACGGCCGTACAGCGCCATGTAGAACTCGTCGAAGACGCGCGCGGCGGCGTTGTCGCGCCGGCGCTGCACGCGGCTCTGCAGCCATTCGCGCTCGCGGTCGACCTCGGCGAGATCGAGCTTGGGGGTGAGCGCGAGCTCGGCGGTGAGCCCGAGCAGCTCGCGCCAGAAGCGGGCAAGCGCGGTGCCGCGGATCTCGGAGTAGTCGATGTCGCCGGAGGCGCTGATCTTGCCGCCGAGGCCGGCCACCGCTTCCGCGAGGTCGGCGCCACCGCGCTTGGAGGTGCCCTTCACCATCACCGCGTGCACGAAGTTGGAGAGTCCCGCGGCCTCCGGCCTCTCCCAGCGCGTGCCCATCCGCACGAACAACGACACCGCGACCACGGGGGCGACGGGGTTCTCGTGGACGAGCACGGTGAAGCCGTTGGGCAGGACGACGCGGCGCGGTCCGCTCTGGGCGACGACGGGCACAGCGGCCACGATGAGCACGGCGGCGAGCAGGCCGGCGACGCCACGACGCCTCACCGGCCCCCTCCGGGGACGAATCGCACACGCGCATAGTTGTCGTCGCCGAAGTACCGGCGCGCCGCCGCCTGGATCTGCGCGACGGTCACCCCGCGCAGGCGCTCGAGGTACTGCAGCTCGTTGTCGAGGGTCCACGTCGTCTCCGCCTGCCCGTAGACCTTCGCCACGCCCTCGGCGGTCTCGATGTCGAAGGCATAGCTCGCCTCCGCCGTGATGAGGGCGCGGTCGCGCTCGGCCTCCGTCACTCCTTCCGCGCGCACGCGCCGGAGCACGTCGAGGATCGCGGCCTCCGCCGCCTCCAGCTTGTCGGCCTCCATGTGCGCCGTCACCGAGACCAGGCCCGCCTGCTCGCGCGCGACGTAGCTCGCCTCGATGGCGGACACGAGCCCCTTCTGCTCGCGGACGGTCTGGTTCAGCCGCGAGCTGGGCCCGTCGCCGAGGATGTAGGTGAGGACGTCGACGGCGAAGATGTCCTCGTTCGAGACGGGCGGGGTGTGCCACGCGAGGCCCAGGTACGCCTGCTGCTCGGCGCGGCGAATGTCGACACGGCGGCCGGCGTCCACACGCGGCGGCGGCGCCGGCGCCGGGCGCCCGGGAG
>CAYQQT010000587.1:0-2939 GCA_964419375.1 uncultured bacterium | reverse complement strand
GGCGCCGCCGACTCGGCGACGAAGTGCGGCAGCGCGTCGACCTGGATGCGCTGTGGGCGGCGGCGGCGCCGCTGCCGCGCGTACCGGCGACGGTCACCGTGGCCGCCTCGCCGCGTGTGAGGATCGGCGTGGCCCGCGACGCCGCCTTCCAGTTCTACTACGCGGACAATCTCGATCGGCTGCGCGAGGCAGGTGCCACCATCGTGTCCTGGAGCCCGCTCGCCGACAGCGACCTGCCGGACGTCGACGGGCTGTACATCGGCGGCGGCTATCCGGAGGTGCACGCGCGCGCGCTCGCCGACAACGTCACGATGCGCAAGGCGGTGCGGCGGTTCGCGGAGGCGGGAAGGCCGATCTACGCCGAGTGCGGCGGCCTCATGTTCCTCGCCGAAAGCCTCGTGGACGGCGACGGCGTGGAGCATCCGATGGTCGGCGTGCTGCCGTCGCGCGTCAGCATGCGGCCGCCTCGCATGAGCCTCGGCTACGCCGAGGTGACGCTGACGGCGCCGGGGCCGCTCGGCGGGCCGGGCACGACGGCGCGTGGCCAGGAGTTTCACTTCTCGACGCTGGAGCCGGTGCCCGAGGGCATCGCGCGCGTGTACGCGCTGGTGTCGCCGGACGGGCGCCCGCGCCAGGAGGGCTATCTCATCCGCCGTGCTCTCCTCAGCTACGTGCACCTCCACTTCGCGTCCAATCCGGCCCTCGCGTGCGCGTTCGTGGACGCGTGCGCGGCGCCCGCGGCATGAGCGGCGTGCATGCCTTGCCGCCGGAGGAGCGGCGCGGCGTCTACCGCGCCATTCACGAGCGGCGCGACGTGCGGAGCGAGTTCCTGCCCGACCCCGTGCCCGACCCCGTGCTGGCCCGACTGCTGCAGGCCGCGCACGCCGCGCCCTCCGTCGGGTTCATGCAGCCGTGGAACTTCATCGTGGTGCGCGACCGCGACGTGCGGGCGCGCGTGCGCGACGCCTTTCTCCGTGAGCGGGCCCGTGCCGCCCAGCACTACGAGGAGCCGCGCCGGTCCGAGTTCCTCGCGCTCAAGCTGGAGGGCATCCTCGACGTGCCGCTCAACCTGTGCGTCACCTGTGATCCGCACCGGGGAGGGCCGCACGTGCTCGGGCGCAGCGCCGTGCGCGAGACGGACGTGTACTCCACGTGCTGCGCCGTCCAGAACTTCTGGCTCGCCGCGCGCGCAGAAGGCGTGGGCGTGGGGTGGGTGAGCATCGTGCAGCCGGACGCGCTGCGCGAGTGCCTGGACATTCCGGCGGGGGTGCTGCCGATCGCCTACCTCTGCGTCGGGTACGTCTCCGACTTCCAGGAGTCGCCGGACCTGGAGCGCGCGGGGTGGCGCGCGCGGCTGCCGCTGGCATCGCTCGTCTTCGAGAACCGTTGGGACGTTTCCGCCGACCGCCTGCGCGCGACGCTCGAGGACACGCCGTGAGCGGGCTCGCGCCGTGCCTCATGGTGCAGGGGACGAGCTCGGGCGTCGGCAAGAGCCTGCTCACCGCCGCCCTGTGCCGGATCTTCGCCTCGGCGGGCTACCGCGTGGCGCCGTTCAAGTCGCAGAACATGTCGCTCAACGCCGCCGTCACCGCCGAGGGCGGCGAGATCGGCCGCGCGCAGGCGGCGCAGGCGGAGGCGGCGGGCATCGCGCCCAGCGTCGATCACAATCCGATCCTGCTCAAGCCCGAGGGCGACGACCGCTCGCAGGTCATCGTGATGGGGCGCGCCGTGGCCACCGTCAGCTTTCGCGAGTACGGGCGCATGCTGCCCGGCCTCGTGCCCACGGTGGCCGCGTGCCTGGAGCGGCTGCGACGCGCGCACGACGTCGTCGTCATCGAAGGCGCGGGGAGCCCCGCCGAGATCAACCTCGCCGCCATGGATATCGTCAACATGCGCATCGCGCGGATGGCGGAGGCGCCCGTGCTGCTCGTGGGCGACATCGATCGCGGCGGCGTCTTCGCCGCCTTCGTCGGCACCCTGGCGTTGCTCGACGCCGCCGACCGCGCCCGCGTCGCCGGCTTCATCGTGAACAAGTTCCGCGGCGACCTCTCGCTGCTCTCTCCCGGGCTGGACGACCTCACGTGCCGCACGTCCGTCGCCGTCCTCGGCGTCGTCCCCTACATCACCGAGAGGCTGATGCCCGCCGAAGACTCGCTGGATTTGGACGGCCAGGAATTCCCGAGTGTCCGCCGCAAGGAGGCTTGGGGGCCCGTCGCGGGCCCCCATGTTCAGACAGGCGCTTATGCGCCCGTCGCGGGTCCCCATGTTCAAATAGCCGTCGTTCGCCTGCCGCGGATCGCGAACTTCGACGACTTCGAGCCGCTCGCGCGTGAGCCGGGGGTGCGCGTCCGCTTCGTGCAGGAGCCGGTCCAGCTCGCGCGCGCGGATCTCATCGTGGTGCCGGGCACCAAGAGCACGGTGGCCGATCTGCGATGGCTGCGCGAGCGCGGCTTCGCCGAGGTGGTGTCCGCGGCGGCGGCGGCGGGCAGGCCCGTGCTCGGCATCTGTGGCGGGTTCCAGATGCTCGGCGCCTGCGTGCGGGACCCCGGGCACGTCGAATCGCAGGAGGACAGCGTGCCGGGCCTGGGATTGCTGCCCGCCGTCACCACGTTCCTCGGCCGCAAGACGACCGTGCAGGTGCGCGCGCGCGTGAGTGCCGCCGCCGGGTTTCTCGCCGGTGCGGCCGGGGTCACGCTTGCGGCATACGAGATCCACGCTGGGCGCACGGAGCGCGGCGGCGCGCCCCCCGTCTTCGACTCTGTCGAGCGCGGCGGGGCCATGACGGAGGACGGCGAGGGCGCGGTGAGCCCGCGGGGCAACGTCGTCGGCACCTATCTACACGGTCTCTTCTCCAGCGGCGCCCTGCGGCGGGCGATGCTCAAGGCGCTCGCGCGCCGTCGCGGCGACCCCGGCGAGGCGCGGTGGGGCGCGCCGGAGCC
>CAYQQT010000586.1:0-2955 GCA_964419375.1 uncultured bacterium | reverse complement strand
GCATGGCAGGCCGGCGCCGCCTCGGCGGCAGCATCGCCATCGACGCCACGCGCGCCCGCGAGGCCGTGGCCGAGCTCGCGGCCCGCCTGGGCGGATCGCTCAGCGTGGAGGCACTCGCCGAGGGCGTGATCAAGATCGCGGTGGTGCGGATGACCTCCGCCATTCGGGAGATCTCCATCCAGCGCGGCCACGACCCGCGCGACTTCACGCTCATCGCCTTCGGCGGTGCGGGGCCGATGCACGCGCTCGCCCTCGCCGAGGAGATCGGCATCCCCCGTGTGCTCGTGCCGCGGCACCCGGGCAACTTCTCGGCGCTCGGCCTGCTCGCCTCCGACATCAAGCACGACGACGTGCGCACCCGCGTGGGCCCGCTGCGCGAGCGGCTTCCACTGCTGGCGGAGCTTTTCGCGGGGATGGAGGACACGGCGGCGCGCCAGCTCGAGCTCGAAGGCTTCGGCGCCGCGCAGCAGCGGCGGCGCCGCTCGCTCGACCTGCGCTATCGCGGCCAGGCCTTCGAGCTGAACGTGGCGGTGGACGACGCGCTCGACCTCGACACCATCGAGGCCGCCTTCCACGTGCAGCACCGCGGCGCGTACGGGCACGCCAGCCCGGGCGCCACCATCGAGCTGGTGAATGCGCGGCTGGCGGCCCACGGCGTGGTCCCCAAGCCCGCTCCCGAGCGCTACCGGAGCACGAGCACGTCGATGGACGAAGCGCTCATCGAGCGCCGCTCCATGTGGTTCAACGGCGCGCCGCACGATTGCCCGGTATGGGAGCGGGAGCGCCTGCCCGAGGGCGCCGAGCTCCGCGGCCCCGCCATCGTGGAGGAGTTCGGCGCCACCACCGTGGTGCCGCCGGGGTGGCACGGCATCGTGGACGAGCACGGCAACCTGAGGCTCGAGCGGTGATCGACCCCATCACGCTCGAGGTGCTGCGCGAGACGTTCGTGTCGACGGTGCGCGAGATGCGTGTGACCCTCGTGCGCACCGCGTACTCCTCGATCCTCTACGAGGGCGAGGACTTCTCCTGTGTCCTCATGGACGGCGAGGCACAGATCGTGTCCATGTCCAAGGGCCAGGACCACCCGCTGCACATCGTGCCCATCGCCTGGTCGATGAAGGCCGTGCGCGACAAGTTCGGCGACGACATCCACCCGGGCGACATCTTCCTGCACAACGATCCCTACACGGGCGGCACGCACCTCAACGACGTGGCGATGATCTACCCGCTCTTTGCCGATGGCCGCCTCTTTGTCTTCCCCGTCGTGCGCGCGCACTGGGGCGACGTGGGCGGCATGAGCCCCGGCAGCCTCTCCGGTGCTGCCACCGAGATCTTCCAGGAGGGCGTGCGTATTCCTCCCATTCGCGTCGTGGACCGTGGCCGTCCCAACGATGCCGCGCTCGACCTGATCTTCGCCAACATGCGCGGCATGCGGGAGCGCCAGGGCGATTTCCAGGCCATGATCGGCACCTGCCGCAAGGCGGCCGAGCGCATCGAGGCGCTCACCGCGCAGCACGGCGCCGCCACCATCCGCGCCGCCGTCCGCGAGCTGATGGACCGCGCGGAGGCGCGCATGCGCCGCGCCATCACCGCCCTGCCCGACGGCGAGTACCGCTACGAGGCGCACCTGGAGAGCGGCAAAGAGCGGCTGGAGCCGCTCACCGTGCGCGCGCGGGTGGTGGTGGCGGGCGACACCGTCACCGTCGATCTCACGGGCACCTCACCGCAGACGGCCGGCCCCACGAACGTCGGCCCCGCCATGGCGCCCACCGGCGCCTTCACGATCTTCAAGGCGTTCCTCGATCCCGGCTCCGACGTCAACTCCGGCGCCTTCCGCCCGCTCACCGTCATCACGCCGCCGGGAACGATCGTGAACGCGAACCCGCCCGCGCCCTGCGGCGGCATGGTGGAGGTGAAGTACTGCGTGGAGTCGGCGGTGATGGGCGCGCTCGCGCAGGCGCTCGACGGCAAGGTGACGGGCGATCTCAAGGGCGGCGGCAACCATTGCTACGTGGGGGGCCCGCACCCGCGCACCGGCGAGACGTTCATCTTCTACGAGTACCCCGCCGGCGGCACCGGCGCCTTCTACGAGGGCGACGGCAGCAACAGCGTGCGCACGTGGACCGAGAGCGACATGACGACCATCCAGCCCGTGGAGGCCATCGAGCAGCTCTACCCGCTGCGGATCGAGCGCACCGCCCTGCGCGAGGACTCCGGCGGCGCCGGCCAGTGGCGCGGCGGCCTCGGCCTCGCCCGTGAGGTGCGCATCCTCGCGCCCGGCGGCCAGCTCTCGGTGCTTGCGGAGAAGGCCGTGTTGCCGCCCTTCGGCGTGTGCGGCGGCGGCGCGGGCGCCACGAACCGCTTCTGGGTCCGCCGCGACGGCCACCCCATCCAACCGTCCGCGCTCCCCGGCAAAGTCAGCGGCTTCCCCGTCATCCCCGGCGACATCGTCGTGATGGAAACCAGCGGCGGCGGCGGCTTCGGCGACGCCTTGGAGCGCGACCCCGCGTGCCTCATGGCCGACATCAGCGAAGGCTTCGTCACCCGCGCCGCCGCCGAATCAATCTACGGCGTCGTCGTGACGGGCGACCGCGTGGACCCACCGCTCACCGCCACCAAGCGCGCCGCGCTCCGCGCCGCCCGCACGAAAGTCCGCCTCACCGCCGCCGAAGGCCTCCAAACCGACCGCGGCCGCTCGATCCGCCTCGACACCCAAACCGCAAACCGCCTCGGCATCGTTCCGGGCGCGATCGTGGAGCTCGTCAATCCGATCGGCGCTCCTCTTCGCGCGTGGGTGACAGAAATTACGAAGGTGGCCGCCCGCACTGCGGAGATCGACGCGGATGCCCTGCGGCTACTCGTAATCGCTGATGGCGCAGAGGTCGAAGTGCGTGCCGTCCACACCGGCACACTGCCCACCGCAACGGTGTAGATAGCGGCGAAGTTTCCGCCCCG
>CAYQQT010000585.1:0-2964 GCA_964419375.1 uncultured bacterium | reverse complement strand
AGCCGCTGCTCGCCCGCGCCGATCGCGACGACATGTGGATCCATCCCGTCGACGCCGGAGCGCGCGGCATCGCCGACGGCCAACCCGTCCGCGTCTTCAACGACCGCGGCGCCACCCTCCTCCCCGCCCGCGTCACCGACCGCATCGCGCCCGGCGTGGTGGCGATCAAGGAAGGCGCGTGGTTCGCGCTGGACGCCCGCGGCGAGGACACGCGCGGCTGCTCGAACGTGCTGACGTCGGATGTCGCGTCGCCGGCGGGGGCGAGCCCGTTCAACACCTGCTTCGTGGAGGTGGCGCCGGCGTAGCGACTCGCGCGTGCACGGAGGCCGGCGGCGCCTCCTGCCCGCGTCCCTCCGTGCCTGGCGTTATTTCGGCTCTGCCGGTGGCGCGCCGCGCTCGCGGAGGATCTCATCGAGCAGCGACAGGAGCTCGTTCACGTCGAGCGGCTTGGTGAGGTAGGCCCGGACTCCTTGCGCGAGCAGCCGCGTGACCTGTCCCGGTGTCGCGTCGGCGCTGAGGATCACAACCGGGATCTCGCGCGTGCGGGCGTCGTCGCGAAGCCTGCGCCAGCTCGACGCCCTGACTGCCCTGCATCGCGGACAGGAGAGTGATGGCGGGACACCGGCGAATAATTCGCTCCAGGAGCCGGAGATTGGCCACGTTGTCCTCGATGTAGAGGACCGTCCCCTGTGCCCGTGGCGTTTGAGCGTCAATGCCGGTATCCGTCGACAACACGGCCCCGGAGAGCCCCTCGCTGGCCTCCAGCTCGATGGTGAACACCGTGCCGCCGTGCCCGCTTTCGACCTGGATCAGCCCGCCCATCGCCTCGACGAGGTGTTTCGATAGGGCCAGGCCCAACCCGGTGCCATCGATCTCCGCCTGTTCGGCTCCCAGTCGATCGAACGGGGTGAACAAGCGATCGAGCATCTCGGGCGCGATCCCGGCTCCTGTGTCGCTGATGGTCAGCCGCACCCGCCCCTCGGGACGTTCCTCGCAGGACACGGCCACTTCGCCGTGGTCGCGGTTGTACTTCACGGCGTTGGACAGCAGATTGAGCAGGACCTGCTGCAGGCGCTGCCGGTCCGCGGTGACGTACCGGTCACTCGTCATCGTGTCCGGAAGTCGCACGCCGCGGAGGGCCGCCTGCGGCCGCACGAGATCGAGCGCGCTGCACACGACCGGCTGTCATCAGATCGGCAAGTTCGGCACCCCGATCGGGCCCGAGCTCTCGCGGATCGGCGCCAAGTATCCGGCGTCGTATCTGAAGGCAGTGGCTGCGCGATCCCGAGAGCGTGCGGCCCACCGCCCACATGCCGAAGCTCGAGCTGAGCCCCGAGGAGATGGTGCCGACGGATTTCTCGCCGCAGTCGGAGCGGGCGTGGGCGACGGCCCGGCGCCTGGCGCGCGCGGTCGGCGCCGACGTCGTGCTCCTCCACGTCTTCGTCGAGATGCCGCTCTACTCGGAGATTCCGCTCTCCGGAGAGCGCATCCGCGAGGCGTACTCGGCGGCGCGCACGACATCGCGGCGACCGCGCGCGACGCGGGACGGCGGGTGCGGTCGCCGGCGGTGCTCGTGCTACACTCGCGCCCGAGCGACGGATCGCGCACGGGAGATCCCTTCGATGACTCGAGCGAAACGGTGTTTGGTGGTCGCCGTGTGCGGGCTCCTCGTGATCGCGTTCGCCGCGGCGGCGCATGCGCAGCAAACGCCGACCCAGCCCTTCGCCCCCCAGTGGGGCATGCTCGCGGGCTGGGACGTGTTCACCAAGAAGAGCTGTGGCCAGTGCCACAGCGTGCGGGGCGTCGGCGGCAAGGTGGGCCCCGACCTGGCGCGCGTCCAGAGCGGAAGCGGCTTCTATCAGCTCGGCGCCGCCATGTGGAATCACCTGCCGCGCATGGGCGAGCGCATGCGCGAGCAGCGGATCGACCGGCCGGCGCTCACGGCCGCCGACGTCTCGAATCTCCTCGCGTTTCTCTTCACCGCCGCCTACCGCGACGAGAGCGGGGATCCCAAGTCGGGGGAACGGCGCTTCACGTCGAAGGGCTGCGCGCAGTGCCACACGGTCGGCGGCAAGGGCGGCAACGTCGGCCCCGCGCTCGACGCGCTGAAGGGTGCGAACTCGCCGGTGCTGGTCGCCGCCGCGATGTGGAACCACGGGCCCCGCATGGCCGAGGCCATGAAGGCCAAGGGCATCGAGCGGCCGACGTTCAAGGGCCGCGAGCTGGTCGACGTCATCGCCTACGTCGTCTCCGCCGCGCGTGACGCCGACGCGCCGACGGCGCAGGTCATCCCGGGGACGCCTGAGCGCGGCGAGAAGCTCTTCGCGGAGAAGAGCTGCGCGAGCTGCCACGCCGTCGGGGGACGGGGCGGCAAGGTCGGGCCCGCCCTCGGCGGACGCGCGCACCACGTGAGCCTCACGGACTTCGCCGGACTCATGTGGAACCACGGGCCCGCCATGTGGACGAAGATGAAGGAGCGCGGGATCCTCGTGCCGCAGCTCACGGGACAGGACATGGCGGACGTCGTGGCCTACCTCTACGCGTCCCACTATTTCGACGCGGTGACGGGGCAGGTCGCTCGCGGCCAGCAGCTCGTGCAGGGCAAAGGATGCGTCACGTGTCACTCGATCCGGGGCAAGGGCGGAACGGTCGCGGCGGATTTCGCGACCTCCACCGTCGTGGGCTCGCCGTCCACCGTCATCGCTGCGATGTGGAACCACGGCGCCCGCATGGAGGGCCAGGCGCAGAAGCAAGAGGTCTCGCTGCCCGTCCTCACCGGTCAAGAGCTCGCCGACATCACCGCGTACCTGGGCTCGCTCACGCGAACCCGGGCTCCCCAGAAGAAGGCCAAGTAAGTCCAACGACGCGGCGCGAGGAGCGGGGCGCCCGCTCCCCACCTCGTGGACTCAGCGCCCCAACCCGCTTCCGCCGACGCTCGACGATCGTCGTGATTTTAGGTCGTTG
>CAYQQT010000584.1:0-2974 GCA_964419375.1 uncultured bacterium | reverse complement strand
GACGCCCCCTGCCGCGCAGCCGCGCGCGTTCGAGGTCGTCGCGACGGGCGTGACGCGCCCGCTTCAGCTGGCGGTCCACGACCGCACGCTGCTCGTGCTGGGACCGGGGGTGGGGGGGGACGCCGCGGGCGAGATCTACCGCGTCGATCTCGACGCCGAGCGTCCGGTCGATCTCTCCCGCTCGCCCCGCGTCCGCATTCCCTTCCTCGACGCGCGCCTCGCGACCCTCGGCAGCCTCGCCCTGCACCCGCGCACGCGAGAGATCTACCTCGGTGAGGAGAACGGCACGCGACTCTACCGGCTCGGCGACGACGAGCGCCTGACCCTCTATGCCACGGGCCTGCGGCGGCTCCTCGGCGGCTCCTCCGTGGCGCTGGACGCGACGGGCCGGCTCATCGTGGTCGACCACGTGGATCCGCTGCTATCGCCCGACGAGGAGGCGCCGCCGCCCGGCCTCGAGCAGTTCCGGGACGAGGACTATCGCGGCCCGCTCGTCTTCCGGCTCCTCCTCGATCCCTTGCTGCCGCTGCCCCGGCGGCTCGCCAACGTGGTTCCGCTCTTCCCGCGCGGCTGGCCGGTGCGTCCCGGCGGCGGGCTGCTCCCTCGCTTGGTGAGCGCAGTGGCGATCGGCGCCGACGAGCTGGTGCTGCTCGCCTCCTCCGGCGATCTCTTCTGGCTCGCCGCCGACGGCACGCTGACGCCGTTCACCCGGCTGCCGCGCGGACAGTACCAGCGCACGAACATGGCGGCGGCGCCCGACGGCAGTCTCTACGTGAGCGGAGGCTTCTGGGTCGCCAGCGTGTATCGCGTCACGCGCGACGGCACCGTCACCGTCGTGGGCAGCCGCCTCGCCGATCCCCAAGGCATTGCCGTGGACAGCCGCGGCGACATCTACGTGGCCGAATCCTCCCTCCACCGGATCATCCGCTTGCGCCCCTGACCAAATCTTGCCCGCCGCCATGACACGCACAACGCGCGTCCAAAAAGCGCAGGGCGCTCAAAAATGCCCAGATCCTAGGCGGCGAGGCGTTCCCGACTGAGGCGTGGCCCTGCCACGTCGCAGGGAGGGAACAACGAGCCAACGACGGAGATGGGCGTTTTTCAGCGCCCGTACCTACGCCCCTTCGAGCATGGCGGCGGTGAGGCCGCGCACGTAGCCGCGGGCGAAGAACGCGCAGAGGATGACGACGGGGATGGCGGCGAGGTTGACGCCGGCGACCGCGGTCAGCTCCTCCAGGCTCACGTCCATGACCCCGAGGCCGGCGGCTACCGTCTGGTTCTCGGGCTGGAGCAGGAAGATGGAGGCGAAAATGAAGTCCTGGCCGACGGTGCCGAGCGTGAAGAGCCCGGCGGCGATGAGGACGTTGCGGCTCATGGGCAGGATGACCCGGACGAACGCCGTGAGCGGCGTGGCGCCCTCGATGAGTGCTGCGTCCTCGATCTCCCGGGGCAGGAGGCGGTAGTAGGCGGAGAGGATCCACACGCAGAAGGGGAGCGCCATCGTGGAGTAGATGAGCACGAGCGCGAGGTGATGGTCGTCGAGCCCGAGCGCGATGATGACCTGGTAGATGGGCACGAACAGGATCGTGTGGGGCACCACGTAGGTGGCGAAGAGCAGGCGGCGCCACCAGCGCCATCCCGGCGGCTGCAGCCGGCCGAGCGCGTAGGCGGCGGGGATGCTCACCCCCAGCGTGAGGGCGACGCTGAGCGTGAGCACCAGCGCGGAGTTTGCCATCCAGAGCAGGAAGGGCACCCGGGGGACGATCACGTAGCCGCGCACGCGTGCCTCCGCGCCCTCGAAAAGCCCCGTGTAATTCTCGAACGTGGGGTCGGCGATGTAGAGAGGGTTGCCGAAGACGTCCTCCTCGGCCGTCTTCAGCGACTGCACCGTAATGAAGTAGATGGGAAAGACGCTGTAGACCACCACGAGCGCCAGCAGGAAGCCGTGGCGCCACCGTCGCCGGCGGCCGGTCATGCGCGACGCTCCTCGGGCGGATCGAACCAGCGGAAGAGGACGACGAGCGCCGCCGCCATCAGCGGCACCAGCGATAGCGACCACGTCGCCGCCTCCGCGATCTGGCCGTTGCGGATGCCGAGCCAATAGGCGTAGGTGCCCACCACCGGGAAGATGATGCGGCCGCCCGTCAGCATCCAGACGTTCGCGAGGTCGGCCACCGCGGTGGTGAACGACAGGAAGGTGGCGAGGGCGAGGAAGGGCTTGAGCAGCGGGAGCGTCACGTAGCGAAAGCGCTGCCAGGCGCTGCGCGTCTCCAGCTCCGCATACTCGAAGAGCTCGGTGGGGATGGCGTTGAGCGCGGCGAGCAGGAAGACGGCCGTGAAGGAGCCGCCGCGCCAGATATTGAAGAGGATCACGCTGATAAAGGCGTAGGCGCCGCCGCCGAGCGCGCCGTCGAGGGCGTACTTGACGTTGCCGACGGCCTCGCTGAAGGAGGTGGTGAGGGGCGGATTCAGCATCCAGTACCAGGCCACCACGGTGACGCCGCCCGGGTAGGCCCACGGCAGGAAGACGGCGAGGAACACGAAGGGGCGCGCCCGCGAGGGCCGTGCGAGCAGGACGGCCATCCAGACGCCGAGGGCGAGCTTGGCGACGGTGGTGACGGCGAAGTAGACGACGGTGGTGGCGAGCGCCCGCCAGAAGAAGGGCTCGGCCAGCATCGTGCGGTAGTTGTCGAGGCCGACGAAGCCCCGGCCCTCCACGCGCCCGGCGAGGCTCGTGAAGCTGACCCACACCTCCCACCCGACCGGGTAGGCGAGCACCGTGGCCACGAGCAACAGCGCGGGCGCCATGAGGGCGTAGGCGACCGCCGTCTCGCGGCGCACGCCCGTCGCTTACAGGGCCAGTTCGGTCTTGCTGTCGAAGAAGTGCACGCGATCCGCGTTGAGCGCGAGGCGGATGCCCTCGTGCACCTTCGCGCGCACGTTGGGCTCCACGCGGGCGACGAGGCTGGCGCCG
>CAYQQT010000583.1:0-2975 GCA_964419375.1 uncultured bacterium | reverse complement strand
GCGGGTAGCCCGTGATGGCCAGCTCGGGAAACGCCACGAGGTGCACGCCGGCGGCACGGGCCCGCTCGAAGCCGTCGAGGATCTTGCGCACATTGCCCTCGAGGTCTCCCACGGTGGGATTCATCTGGGCGAGGCCGACGCGGAAGCGCCGCATGGCCGTTATTGTACGCGGCCGGGCCATATCGTGATATATCCTCTCCACTTCACGTCGACGGAGGTCTCTCATGAAGCGTTGGCCCCTTCTCCTGCTTCTCCTGGCGGTCCTCGTCACGGGCGCGCCCGCCGCGCATGGCCAGGCCAAGGACACCCTCACGGTGGCCCTCGTCTCCCACGCGCCCACGCTTGACCCGCACATGCATTTCGAGCGCGTGGGCATCCTCGTCAACATCAACATGTTCGACTCCCTGCTCCATCGGAACGCCAAGCTCGAGTACGCGCCGTCGCTGGCCACCTCCTGGAAGCCCATCAGCGACACGCAGTGGGAGTTCAAGCTGCGGAAGGGCGTCAAGTTCCACAACGGCGACACGATGACGGCGCAGGACGTCAAGTACTCCTTTGACCGTGTCATCGACCAGACCAAGAAATCGCCCCAGTACGGCAACATCCGCGCCATCAAGGAAGTCCGCATCGTGGACGCGGACACGGTCCATCTCGTCACCGACAAGCCCTTCCCGCTCCTGCTCGAGCGCCTCGTGTTCTTCCCCATCGTGCCCAAGGCGCACGTCGAGAAGGTCGGTGACCAGGCCTTCGGGCAGTCCGCTCCCGTCGGCACGGGCCCCTGGAAGTTCGTGGAGTGGAAGAAGGACCAGCACATCCGGCTCGAGGCCTTCGACCAGCACTGGCGCGGCCGCCCCGCCTTCAAGCACCTCGTGATCCGCGCCATCCCGGAGATCTCGACGCAGATCGCCGAGATGAAGACGGGCGGCGTCGACCTCATCCGCAACGTCTCCGCCGACCACGTGCCCGAGCTGAAGAGCCATTCCCTCACCTATGTGAGCTCGGCGCCCATCCTGCGCGTCCATTACGTCGAGCTCGACATGCGCCACGCGCCGATGGACAAGAAGCTCGTCCGCCAGGCCGCCAACTACGCCATCGACAAGCAGGCAGTCATCCAGAAGCTGATGGGCGGGCTCGGCCAGCAGGTGGCGACCACGGTGCAGCCGGCAGCGTTCGGGCATGACGCCGAGGTGAAGCCATATCCTTATGACCCCAAGAAGGCAAAGGAGCTACTCACGCAGGCCGGCTATCCCAACGGAGTGGATATCACGCTGCACAGCGGCTTCATGGAGTTCCGCCCCGTCTTCGAGGCGGTCGCGCAAATGCTGACGGAAGTCGGCCTCCGAACGACGCCGCGCGTGTGGGACGCGGGCCCGGCCTGGAACAAGTTCTATCAGACGGAAGGCAAGGCGACGAACGGCTACTACGGCAGTTGGGGCAACTATTCCGTCTTCGACGCCGACGCTGTGCTGCACCCCCTCTACCATACGGAGCCCGGCGGCTGGATCGGCAAGCACTACACGCGCGTCGAGGGCCTCGACAAGCTCATCGACGAGGCGCGCTCGACCGTGGACCAGGCCCGGCGGAAGCGCGTGTACTCCCAGATCCAGCACATGATCAAGGAAGAGGTCCCCGCCATCTTCCTGTGGACGCAATACGACACGCTCGCCATCAACAAGAAGGTCGAGTACGCGGCCAGAGGCGACGAGTGGCTGTGGCTGTTCGACGCGAAGCCCAAACGCTGAGGAGCCGCCGCCTGATCGCATGACGACGCTGGTTCTCCGCCGGGTCGTCCGCTTGCTCGTGGTGCTCGTGGGCGTGTCCCTCGTCACCTTCGCGATCCTCCACGCGAGCGGCGACCCGGTGGCCCTGATGATGCCGGAAGCGCCGGAATCGGACCGCGCCGTGCTCCGGCAGGCGATGGGCTTCAACGAGCCGCTCCCCATGCAATTCGTGCGGTTCGTCAGCAACACCGCGCGCGGGGACTTCGGCCAGTCCTTCTTCCACCGCGCGCCCGCCCTGCCGCTCGTGCTCGAGCGCATGCCCACCACCCTGCTGCTCACCGTGCTCGCGATGGGCCTCGCCGTCGTCGTGTCCATCCCCGCCGGGATCTACAGCGCCGTCCGCCGCGACTCCTTCTTCGACCACGCCATCACGAGCGTCGTGTTCCTCGGCCAGTCGATGCCCGTCTTCTGGACGGGCATCATGCTCATCCTCCTCTTCGCCGTGCAGTGGCGCGTGCTGCCCGTGTCGGGCTGGGACTCGTGGACCTCCCTCGTGCTGCCCGCCTTCACGCTGGGCACGTTCTCGGCGCCGCTGCTGCTGCGCATCGTTCGCTCGAGCATGCTCGAGGTCATCAGCCTCGATTACGTGCGCACGGCGCGCGCCAAGGGCATCTCCGAGTGGTTCGTCGTCTGCCGCCACGCGCTCGTCAACGCCGCCCTGCCCCTGGTCACGGTGATGGGCCTGCAGTTCGGCCTCCTGCTGGGAGGCGCCGTGATCACGGAGACGGTGTTCGCGGTGCCCGGGGTGGGGCGCCTCATCGTGGGCGCCATCCGCCAGCTCGACTTCCCCATCGTGCAGGCGGGCGTGTTCCTGCTCGCGCTGATCGTGGTGGTGGTGAACTTCACCGTCGACCTGCTCTACATCTATTTGAACCCCCAGGTGCGGGTGCGCTGATGGCGGTGGGCGCGTTCAGCCCCGGGGATTCCGTGGCGCTGGTGCAACCGCTGCGCGCGGGCGAGCGCTCGCGTGTGTGGCGCAAGCTGGTGCGCAACCCGGTGGCGCTCCTGGGCGCCGTCGCGCTCGTGGTCGTGATCGGCGCCGCCGTCTTCGCGCCCCACGTGGCCCCCCACGATCCCACCCGGCAGAGCCTCATCCGCCGCTTCATCCCGCCCGTGTGGACGCCCGGCGGCAACACCACCTACCTGCTCGGCACCGACCAGGTGGGCCGCGACATCCTCAGCCGCATGATCCAC
>CAYQQT010000582.1:0-2981 GCA_964419375.1 uncultured bacterium | reverse complement strand
CTCGAAGACGTAGCGCACCTTCAGATCGCCGTCCGGCGTCGCCGTCTCGTCGGTCGCCACGACCGTGGCCAGGGCCATCGAGTGGGGTCCGGTGAGCACGGCGGCTGCGGCCGGGAGATCGTCCGGGCGACCGAGGCGCAGCGTGAGATCGCTCGGGCGCGGGCCGACGTCCGCGTCGACGGAGCCGCCCGTGCAGGCTCGCAGCGCATCCGTGAGGGCAGGGTCAGCCAACGACGATCTCCGTGGCGCGCCGGAGGAGCTTGTCGAAGCTCGCGGGAAGGGTGAGGCCGAGCAGAACCATGATCGTCGCGAGCAGCATCATGGCGAGCAGCGGGGACCAGGCCTCGGGCTCCCGGCCGGCTGCCGCCGTCGGCTCGCCGAAGACCATCGCGCCGACATGGTGGAGGAGGCCGGCAAAAATGACGACGACCATCGCGAGGAAGATCGCGATCGCCACCCAGTGACCGTGGCCGATGCCGGCGCGCAGCACCATGAGCTCGCTCACGAAGATCGAGAACGGCGGCACGCCGGCGAGCGACAGCGCCGCGAGCATGAGGAGCGTCGCGGCGATCGGCGCCACGGCAAGCATGCCCCGGATGGCCCGCATATCGCGCGTGCCATAGCGGGCGATGGCGGTGCCAGCGGCGAAAAACGCGAGCGCCTTGGTGACGCCGTGGTTCACCACGTGCAGTAGCGCGCCGTAGGTGCCGACGGAGCCACCGAAGCCGAGACCGAGCACCACGATTCCGACGTGCTCGACGCTGTGGTAGCCGAGGAGGCGCTTGACGTCGCGCTGCGCCAGGATGAACGGCGTCGCCACGACCACCGAGGTGAGGCCGAAGACGAGCAGCACCTCGGCCGGGAACGCCGGGCCGCACGCGGCGGCGGCGATCGTCTGGAAGCGGATGATCCCGAGGAGCGCGCACTTGATGAGGACGCCCGAAAGCAGCGCCGAGACCGGCGTGGGCGCCTGGCTGTGGGCGTCCGGCAGCCAGAGGTGCATGGGCGCGAGCCCCGCCTTGGTGCCATAGCCGACCATCACGAAGATGAAGCCGATCCGGACGATACCCGGGTCGAGCCTGGGAGCGACCTGCATGATCGCCGACCAGCTCATCGCGCCCGCGGCTCCCTGGACGTCGGCTGCAGCGGCATAGATGAGCACCGTGCCGAAGAGGCCGAAGGAGATGCCAATGGTCGTCACGATGATGTACTTCCACGCCGCCTCCAGGCCGTGCTGATGGCCGTGGTAGCCGACGAGGACGGCTGAGGTGATCGTCGTCCCTTCCATCGCGATCCAGAGAACTCCGAGGTTGTCGGCGAGGACCGTCACGACCATCGTCGCGACGAAGGCGTGCACGAGAGCGAAGTAGGACCGCAGGGACTCGGCTTTCATGTTGCCGACCGCCACCGCCTGTCTGAGCCACCCCACCGTGTAGATGGAGACGGCCAGGGTGAGGACGACGAGGAGGAGGAGGAAGACGAGCCCGAGGTCGTCCACGCGGAAGACGCCGAGCGCCCGAGGACCGCCGGCTGCAACCTCGCGGGCGAGGACGAGCGTGAGCGCGACAAGGACTGCCGAACCACCGACGTCGATGGCCGAGAGAATGCGGCGGTCGCGCGTCGTGAGCATGGCGAGCGCCGTGACGGTCGGGACGAGCGGAAGGACCCAGAGGAGCGTTTCAGCCACGCATCATCCCCTCAGCCGGTCCAGGTCCGCGATGTCGGCGTCGACCGTCGAGCGGACCCGGAGCACCATGATCGCCATCACGAGCGCGGCGAGGATGACGTCGAGGATCACGCCGATTTCGATGATGAGCGGCATGCCCTGCGTCACCGCCATCGCCGTGAAGAAGATCCCGTTCTCCGACGCGAAGAGGCCCACCATCTGGGTCAGCGCCTTCTTTTGGGTTGCCATGACCAGCACGCCGAGCAGGGTGAGGGCGATGCCGACCGGGAGCGCGTTGCCGGCGATCGCCTGGCGGACGGAGCCGAGTGAGGCACTCAGGTGGAACGACATGACGATGACCACCACGGCGAGGGCGAGCGTCGCGGCGACGGGGATCACCGGTTCCACCTCGCGCCGGACGTTCATGCGCTGGACGACCCGGTGCAGCACCCACGGCAGCACGAAGGCCTTGACGGCGAGCGTGACGCCGGCGATCACCCAGAGGTCCACGTTCCCGGTGGCCGTCGCGAGGACCCCGCCCGCGATGGCAATGAGGAACGACTGGGTGGCCACGGCGTAGATGGCGCGGTAGATCTGACTTGCAGCGAGGATGAGGATCATCGTGAACAGCAGCAGGGCGCCGAGGTCGTCGATGATCGTATGGACCGTCTCGGCGCTCACAGGATCCTCAGCGCGAGCGCCGTCAAGGCGCACACGAAGGCGATGCCGAGGTACTGCGGCACCCGGAAAAGCCGGAGCTTGGCGTAGGACGACTCGACGAGCGCGAGGTAGGTCGCCAGCGCGAGGATCTTCGCCGCGAACGCGCCGGCCCCGAGGAGGAGGCCCGTGGCGCCCGCGCCGTCCGCCAGTCCGACCGGGAAGAAGAGGGCCGACACGAGGCCGAGGGTCACGATCTGGCGGGTGTGCGACGCGAGCACCATGCAGCCGAGCCCCGGCCCGGAGTGTTCGAGCAGCATGCCTTCGTGCAGCATCGTGAGCTCGAGGTGGGTGTCCGGGTTGTCCACGGGGATGCGGCCCGTCTCCGCCGGGAGCAGCACGAGCATGGCCGCAAAGCCGAGGAAGTCCGCCGCGCGCCAGGCGAGGATCCACGACGTCCCGCGGTGGGCCGCGAGGGCGCCGAGCTCCGTCGTCCCGGCGGCCACCGCGGTCGAGAACACGACCATCATCAAAACCGGCTCGACGAGCGGCGCGACCGTCATCTCCCGCGAGGCCCCCATGCCGCCGAACGCGCCGCCGGCGTCGAGCGCACCGACCGCCGTGAGGAAGCGGGCCAGCGCGAGCAGCCCGAGGAGCA
>CAYQQT010000581.1:0-2982 GCA_964419375.1 uncultured bacterium | reverse complement strand
GGCCGGGTTCCCCCGCCGCCCCCGCGCGGCGACGACGGGCGTGGCAACGGTGATCCCGAGCCGCGGCGGCGGGGTCTCGACAACGCGCGCCTGGCGATGCTCGTCTTCATGAGCGGCGAGATCATGTTCTTCTCCGGGCTCGTGTCCGCGTACCTCGTGCTGCGCTCCGCGGCGGCGGTGTGGCCACCGCCGCTGCAGCCCCGGCTGCCCATCGCGGTGACGGGCGCCAATACCCTCGTGCTCCTCGCCTCCAGCGTGTGCATGGCGGCAGCGGTGCGCGCGCGACGTGAGCACGACCGGCACGGTCTCACGCGCTGGCTGGCCGCCGCCGCGGGACTCGGCGCGCTCTTTCTCGTGGTGCAGGGCTACGAGTGGGTGCAGCTGGTGCGCTTCGGCGTCACCCTCTCCTCGGGGATCTTCGGCGCCACCTTCTACACGCTCATCGGCACCCATGCCGTGCACGTCCTGGGCGCGCTCGTGTGGCTCGTGGTCACGCTTGGCTTAGCGCTCCGCGGGCGCTTCGACGACGGGCACGGCATGCCCGTGGAGACGTGCGCCATGTACTGGCACTTCGTCGTCGCGCTGTGGCCCATCCTCTACGTCACGGTGTACCTGACGTGAGGCGGGCGCTGACGGCGGCGGCGCTGGCGGTGGTGGCGATGCCCGAGGCCGCGCTCGCGTGTCCGACGTGCGTGTCGTCGGCCTTCGGGGACCGAGCGTATAACTGGGCGTACCTCGGACTGATTCTCATGCCGTTCGCGCTCACCGCGGTGGTGGGAGCGATCGTCGCGGCGCGGTTGGGATGGCAGCCACGCGTCGTGGAGCGGCTCTCCCACGTCAAAGCATGGTTTGGGGAGATATCCTTCTTTTCTGATCGCTCGACTCGGCCCGCGGCCGCCAAAGCATGGTTTGGGAAGGTATCCTTCTTTTCTGATCGCTCGACTCGGCCCGCGGCCGCCAAAGCATGGTTTGGGAAGGTATCCTTCTTTTCTGATCGCTCGACTCGGCCCGCGGCCGGGCCTCATCTCGCACATCCACTGCCACGCAAAAAACACGGGGGATCCACATGAGTCAGGCTGCGACCGCGCACCACTCTGGCGTGGAGCCGGCGGAATCGCCGCTCACGCCGGAGAGTTGGGGCAAGCTCGGAATGTGGCTGTTCCTGGTGGGCGACGCCATGGGATTCGGCGTGCTGCTCGCGGGCTACGGCGCCATGCGCGCCACCAGCGCCGACTGGCCGAACCCTTTCGAGGTCCTCGGCATCAACCTCACGGCGGTCATGACCTTCCTGCTCATCTGCTCGAGCGTCACGATGGTGAAGGCGCTGGAGTGGCTGGGCAAGGGCGACCGGGCGAAGGCCAAGATGTTCCTCGCTCTCACCGCCCTCGGCGGCTTCATCTTCGTGAGCCTGCAGGCGTACGAGTGGACGCACCTCATTCACCGCGGTCTGCACATCGGCGGCAACCCGTGGGGCGCCACCCTCTTCGGGACGTCCTTCTTCATCATCACCGGCTTCCACGGGCTGCACGTCTCCGCGGGCGTCATCTACCTGCTCACCATGATCGGCGTGGTCTCGCGCCGCCCCCAGGCCGCGGCGAGCTACAACGCCGTCGAGATCCTGGGGCTGTACTGGCACTTCGTGGACCTCGTCTGGATCATGGTGTTCACCTTCCTGTACCTGCTCTAGAGGAGGCGCGGCATGGCCGAGCACAAGCATCCCAACTACATGTCGATCTTCTGGGGTCTCGCCGTCCTCACCGTCGTCGAGATCGGCGTGGTCTTCCTGCCTTTCGGGAAGTTCACCAATGGCGTGCTGCTGTGCGCGCTCGCGGTGACGAAGGCGGCGATGGTGGCGATGTACTTCATGCACCTGAAATTCGAGACGAAGACCCTCGGCTGGATCGCGGTCACCCCGCTCGCCATCGCGACGCTGCTCGTGTTCGTCCTGCTTCCGGACGGCTTCGCCGTCGCCAAGAAGACGGACGCCTCGAAGCGGCCCGCCATGACGGAGACGGAGAAGGCGAAGCACTGAGGCCCGCCGGGAGCCGCGAGCGGATGCGACATGGCGGGCGCCGAGGCGCTGGCCCGGCTGAAGCGGGCGCTGACCCGGGCGGTGCGGCTGCGCTGCCCGGCGTGCGGACGAGCGCCGCTGTTCCGGTCGTGGTTCGTGATGAACACGGCGTGCGCCGTGTGCGACCTGCGCTTCGAGCGCGCGCAGGGGTACTGGGTGGGCGCCATCTACATCAATTACGGCGTGACCACGCTCATCGCGGTCACGGGGTACTTCGCGGCGTGGCGGTGGTGGGATCCGCCGCTGGCCTGGCAGCTCGCGGTGTGGGGGCTGTTCACGGTGGTGTTTCCGTTGTGGTTCTTCCCGTACAGCCGCAGCGTGTGGCTGGCCGTGGAATACGGCCTCAATCCCGAACCGTAGCGAGGTGATGCAGGTGAGGTGGAGGACGCTGGCGGCGGTGGTGGCCCTTCTGGGCGGCACGGCGACGGGCGCCGTCGCCTACGAGGAGGCGCCGGTCAAGGACGGCGGCACGCTCACGGGCACGCTGAAGTTCGTCGGCCCCGTGCCCAAGCTGGAGCCCCTCACCGTGAACAAGAACCGGGACGTGTGCGGCGAGCGCAAGCCGTCGGAGGCGCTCGTGGTCGGCCCCGAGGGGGGCGTGCAGGGCGGCGTGGTCCTAATCGAAGGGATCACGAAGGGCAAGAAGCCGTCGCGCGACGTGGTGCTGGACAATGCGAAGTGCCTGTTCATCGCGCACGTGACGGCGGTGACCCCGGGCGAGCGGGTGCGGGTGAAGAACTCCGATCCCATCCTGCACTCCACGCACTTCTTCGCGAAGCCGGCCGGCTTCAACCTCGCGCTCCCCAACAAGGAGCAGACGATCGACATCACCAGGCGCCTCACGAAGCCGGGCGTTATGCGCGTGCTCTGCGACGCGCACCCGCACATGTTCGCGTGGATGGTCGTGCACG
>CAYQQT010000580.1:0-2988 GCA_964419375.1 uncultured bacterium | reverse complement strand
GTGGCACCGGGCAGCGGCGCGGTCGCCGCGGCGACTGGGGCCGCGGCGACCGCCGCGCGCTCAGTAGCGGATGCGGGGGTCGAGGAAGACATAGAGGATGTCGATGACCAGATTCAGGAGCACGTAGACGCCCGAGATGATGAGGATCACGCCCTGGATCACTGGGTAGTCCCGCCGGACGATGGCGTCGACGGTGAGCCGTCCGATGCCGGGCAGGGCGAAGACGCTCTCCGTCACCACCGCCCCGCCGATGAGGAGGGCGAAGCCCACGCCGATGATGGTCACCACCGGCAGCGAGGCCGCCTTGAGGGCGTGGCCCAGGAGGACGCGCCGTGGCGGCAGGCCCTTGGCGAAGGCTGTACGCACGTAGTCTTCCCCGAGCACGCCCAGCATGCTGGCGCGCGTCATGCGCGCGATCAACGCCATGTAGATCAGCGACAGGGTTGCCGCCGGCAGGATCAGGTGACGCAGGAACTGCCAGGGGCCCTCGGCCAGGGGCTGATAACCCTGGACCGGCAGGACGCCCAGCCAGATGGAGAACACCCAGACCAGGAGGAAACCGAGCCAGAACACCGGCATGGAGAAGCCCGATACGGAGAAGATCATGATCACGCGGTCGATCCACGAGCCTTGACGCCAGGCCGCCAGCACCCCCAGCGGCACCGCGAGCGTCACGGAGATCAGCATGGCCAGGAGCGTGAGGGCGACGGTTGGCCCCACGCGCTGGGCGATGAGCGTAGTCACCGGGAGCCCGGAGTAGATCGACGTGCCCAGGTCCCCGCGCAGCACGTTGCCGAGCCAGATGCCCGCCTGGATCAGCAGCGGCTTGTCGAGCCCCAGCGCTGCGCGGATCTTGGCGATGTCCTGTGGCGTGGCATAGTCGCCGGCGATGATCTGGGCAGGATCGCCGGGCGTGAGGTGGAGGAGGGCGAAGAGGGTCAGGGCCACCACCCCCATGACGGGGATGGTGGCCACGATCCGCTTGAGGATCAGCGCGAGCACGTCAGCCGATCAGCCTTCCGCGATCACAGCCGCCGTGCGTCACCTACACTTGGATGTTCCACAGGATGGTGGCGCCGAACTGGAGCACGCCCTGCACGTTCTTGCGGAACGCGCTCGGGGCGAGGAACTGCCCCCAGGACACGTGCGGCACCTCGTCATAGGCGAGGAGCTGGATCTGCTCGGCGAGCTTCTTCTGCTTGGCGGTGTCGGGCTCGCGCACCCAGTCGGTCCGGAGCTTCTCCATCGACTCGCTGGAGGGCCAGCCGAACCAAGCCTTGTCCCCCGAGCTGTTGATGAAGGCGTTGACCGCGGGGTTGACGATGTCGAAGGCGGTGGTCCAGGTGTGGAAGATGTTCCAGCCGCCCTGGGCCGGGGGCTCCTTCTTGGCCCGGCGCGCCACCATGGTGGACCAGTCCATGGCCTGGATGTCGACGGCGGCGCCGATCTTCTTGAGCAGATCGGCTGTGACCAGCGCCGGGCCATGCGCGAAGGGAGAGTCCGTCGGGTCGAGAATGACGAGGGGGCGGCCGTCGTACCCGCTCTCCTTGAGGAGCTGCTTGGCTTTCTCGAGATCCTGCTTGGGCGCCCCGGCGGCCGTCTCGAACGGGCCGCCGCAGATGAAGATGCTGGGGCAGCTCTTGCCGTACTTGGCGTTGCCGATGACCGCCTGGAGGTAGTCCTGCTGGTTCATCATGTAGAGTAGGGCCTGGCGGGCCTTCTTGTTGTTGAAGGGCGGGTGCAGCGAGTTCGGTCTGACGGTTCCGAGATTGCCCTTCGGATCGGTGGCGAAGACTGTGAGGCCGGCGTTCTTCTCGAGGCGCGGCACGAAGTCGATCGGCGGGTTCTCCCAGAAGTCCACCTCGCCGGCCTCCAGCGCCGCCGCCGCGGTGGCTTGGTCGGGGATATAGCGCCACTCGACGCGGTCCACGAAGACGCGCTTGGCGCCCGCGCCGCCGCTCGGGTTCTCCTTGCGCGGGACGTAGTCCTTGTTGGCGACGTACACCACCTTGTTGCCGGGCTGCCACTCGTCCTTGACGAACTTGTAGGGGCCGGAGCCGGTGAAGTCCTTGATCTGCTCGTGGGGGTCGGTGGCCGCCACCCGCGCCGGCATCATGACGCACGGGCTCGCCGAGGCCTTGCCGAGCGATTCGAGCACGAGGCCGAAGGGCGTCTCCAGCTCGAGGGCGAAGGTCTTCTTGTCTACGGCGGCGAGCTTGCCCAGCGACTTCGCCATGAGCTGGCCCACCGCGTCGCGGGCGGCGAACCGCTTGATGGACAGCACGCAGTCCTCGGCGGTCACGGGCTGGCCGTCGTGCCACTTGAGCCCGTCGCGCAGCGTGAAGGACCACTTCCGCTTGTCCGCGCTCGCCGTGTACTTGTCCACCATCTGCGGCTGCATCCGGATATTGGCGTCGGGCGCGAAGAGCATGTCGTAGATCATGTAGCCGTGGTTGCGCGTGATGTAGGCCGTGGTCCACACGGGGTCGAGGATCTTGAGGTCGGCGTGCGGTACGAACTTGAGCGTGCCGCCCTTCTTCTGCGCGTGCACGTACGGAGCGACCACGGCCACGGCGGCGGTCGCGGCGGTACCGGCGAGGAAGGTGCGGCGGTGCATGGAGCTCATGGCGTCCTCCTTGGGCGGATAGCCAACACAAACGGGGTCGTCATAGTGGGGACCCGTGCGGCGGGACTCCAGCGCACCTGACAACCTCGACCCCGCCTGCGGGAACACCGGAACAGCAGCATCGCCCGGCGAAGGTGAGCGTCCGCGGCCGGATCTCGCGCTTGTTGCCGGCGATCTTGCGCCGACTACAGCGGCAGAGTCAAGGAGCGGGTGCGGGGCTGCTGTTGTTCTATAAAGGAGGCGGTGAAGAAAGCGCCGCACGCCGCGATGAGCGTGTGAGATGGTAGGCCCTCGGAGCGCACGGGTGTCGCCGGTGGCCGTTGCGCTCGCCGGACTGCTCGCCCTCGCCGTCGCGATGGGCA
>CAYQQT010000579.1:0-2998 GCA_964419375.1 uncultured bacterium | reverse complement strand
CGCGCCCGGCCGCGGGCGGTGCCGCTCACGCCGGCCGACCATCGGGACATCGACGCCGCCACCGCCGCCATCGGCGACGCCGCGCTCGCCGCCACCGCACGACGACTCCTCACCACCGCCCGGCGCTTCCCGAAATCACGAGGTGACGTGTGATCAGCCCTTTCCGCCGTTCGTTGCTGGCGATGCTGCTCGCCGCCACCGGCGCCACCGGGTGCGCCACCGCCGGCACCGCGAGCGGACCCGAAGCGGTCGATCCTCCCCGCCGCCTCACGTTCGCGGCGCGGGACAACGCCGCCGAGGCCTACTACCACTACGCGACCGCGCAGATGCTCGTGCAGGACGGCAAGTTCAAGGAAGCGATCCCGATCATCCGGAACGCCATCAAGCGGGATCCCACCTCCGCCTTCCTGTGGTCGCAGCTGGCGCAGTGGCTCGTGCGCGCGGACGCGCCCGCGGAGGCGCTGGAGGCGGCGCGCCGCGCCGTCCAGCTCGCGCCCGACCAGCCTCACGCGCACATCATGCTCGCCGAGCTGCTGCGCGCGCAGAAGAAGTACCCGGACGCCGAGGCCGAGCTCGAGAAAGCCATCGAGCTCAACCCGGCCTCGGAGGAGGCGTACTTCGCCCTCGCCCGTTACCAGGTGGAGCAGAAGGCCTACGACCGCGCGCGCGCCGTGCTGCTGCGCCTGGCCGAGCGCCAGCCGAAGCTGAGCCAGGTGCAGTTCCTGCTGGGCCGCCTCGCCATCGAGACCGAGCAGTGGGAGGAGGCGGTGTCGCGGCTGACGACGGCGGTCGACATCGACGCCGACCACGACGGCGCGTGGACGGCCCTCGGCTACGTGTACGAGACCCGTCGCAAGGGTGACGAGGCCATCGAGATCTACCGCCGCGCCGCGCGCGCGAACCCGGACAACCCCGTGTTCGTGGAGCGGCTGGGCGACCTTCTCATCCGCCTCGGGCGCTGGCAGGAGGCCCAGGCGGAGATCGAGCACCTCACCGAGCTCGCCCCCCGCGACGCCCGCGTGTGGATGAAGCTGGGTGCCGTCTTCTACGAGCAGAAGATGTGGGACAAGGCCGGTGACGCCTTCCGTCGCGTCGTGATGCTGGAGCCCACCAATCTGCGGGCCCGCTACTTCCTCGCCACCACGTATATGGACGCGGGCAAGGAGGGGGATGCGCGTACGGAGCTGGAACGAATCCTCCGCACCGACCCGCGCTCCATCGACGCCCGCGTCCAGCTGGCGTTCCTGCACAGCCGCGCCAAGCGGTACGACGAGTCCATCGCCGTGCTCCGCGAGGCGATCAACATCGAGCCCCGCCGCCCCGAGCTCTTCCTCTATCTCGGCACCGCGTACTTCCGCGCCAAGGAATACGACCGCGCCGCGGAAATACTACAGGAGGGGCTGACCCTCGACGACAAGAACAAGGATCTGCACTTCCAGCTCGGCGTCGTCCACGAGAAGCAGGCCAAGTTCGACCAGGCCGTGCGCAGCTTCCACCACGTGATCGCCCTCGATCCCAAGCACGCCGAAGCCCACAACTACGTCGGCTACATGTACGCCGAGCGCGGCGAGAACCTCGAGGAGGCGGTCCGTCTCATCTCGCGCGCCCTCGATCTCGAGCCGGACAACGGCTACTTCATCGACAGCCTCGGCTGGGCGTACTACCAGCAGGGCCGCTACCCGGACGCCCTGCGCGAGCTCAAGCGGGCCATCGAGAAGGCGAAGGAAGACCCGGTCATCTTCGAGCACCTCGGCGATGCGTACGCCAAGAACGGTCACGAGGAGGACGCGCTCGCAGCGTGGGAGAAAGCGCTGCAGCTCGATCCGGCCGCCGACGGCGTGCGCAAGAAGGTCGACGACGCCAAGTCGCGGCTGCGCCGGGTGCAGGGTGCGCCGAAAGCTTCTCAGTAGTTTTCTCGTCGGCGTCGCGCTCGCCGGGTGCGCGGTGGCGATGCCGCCGCCGCGGCAGGCCGCCGACGAAGACGCGCGGCGGGCGCTGGACGTCCTCATCGTGCGCTGGCACGCCTTCACGGACCTGCGCGCCCTCGCCGACATCACCATCCAGAAGGGCGGCGAGCGCCAGCGCCTCACCGGCGTCCTCCTCGCGCGCGCGCCCGGCTCCGTGCGCTTCGAAGCGCTGTCGCCCTTCGGCCAGCCGTTCCTCTTCGTCACCGTGCACGAGGGACGGCTCACCGCGTACGACGCCACCACGAACGAGGCGACGGTGGGCGAGGCAAGTGCCGAGACGACGGCGCGGCTGCTGAGCCTGCCCTTCGACCCCGACGACCTGGTGGCGGTGCTCTCCGGACGCGCCGCCCCTCCCAAGGACCTGCGCGTGGTGGAGATCCTGCCCGCCGACGAGCACGGCCCCTCGCTCAACCTCATCGGCGGCGTGCACCGGCAGCGCGTGTGGATGGATTTCACCACCGGCGTCGTGCGGCGCCTGTCGATCACGGGCGGACGGGCGGCGGCCGTGGTGAGCTACCTCGTCGACCCGCAGGGCGCCCTCACCGGCTTCGACGTGAGCGCGGGCGAAGGGTACGTCAGCGCCGCCGTCCGGTACCGCAACCTCGCCACGGGGGTCGGGGTGGAGCCCGAGCGCTTCACCTTCGCGCTGCCGAAAGACGCGAAAACACGAGCGATCCGTTGACGCTCCGGGGGGCGCGTGATAGCCTGCTTTGCCTTGTCGAAGGGGTCGCGCAGCGCCCGGGTTCTACGGCTCAGCGCCGCCGCCAAGGTGAACCTGGCGCTGGAGATTCTCAACAAACGGCCTGACGGTTACCATGAGATCGCCACCGTGATGCAGGCCGTGGACCTGTCCGACCGCCTGACGCTGGACGACGCCGATGTCATGGAGGTGCGCACCACCTCGTCCGGTGTCCCGACCGACGAGAGGAATCTCGCCCTCCGGGCGGCCCTCGCGCTGCGCGAGGCGGCGGGTGTCCGGCGCGGCGTGCGGATCGCGCTCGACAAGCGGATCCCCGTGGCGGCCGGCCTCG
>CAYQQT010000578.1:0-3001 GCA_964419375.1 uncultured bacterium | reverse complement strand
CGGCGGGGTCGAGGATCTTGAGGTCCAGCTTCAGGTCGTACTTCAATTCTAGATTTAGGCGCCGCACGATCTGGGTCACCAGGCCCACCGTGGCGTTCGAGCTCGCGAAGGAGATCGACGTGGGCTGGGCGAATGCGGGGCGTGGCGCGGTGACCGCGAGCGTGGCCGCCGCGCCCGCCCGCCGCAGGAAGGAGCGGCGGTCCACGCTACACCTCCGTCCGGTAGAGGCCGAGCGCCCGCAGCAGCGGCACGTCCTGCACGGAGTAGAGGATGGCGGGCGCGGCGCCGTCGTTGCCGTGGCCGTGGAGCGCGCGCGGCGGCACCGCGAAGAAGTCGCCCTCGCCCCACTGGTGGCGGACGCCGTCGATCTCCGTGAAGCCCGTGCCCGCCACCACGTGATAGACGGCGCTCGACGTCTCGCGATGGGCGCGCGTGCGCACGCCGGGCCGCAGCAATTGAAGATAACAGCCGAGGGCGGGCACCACCGACCGTCCCGTGGCCGGATCGCGGTACTCCATGATCACGTCGTCGAACGGATCCGCGGGGCCCGCCGCAAGGGCGAGGAGAGCGGCAGACGCCGTCTCGAAGGGGAAGTGCAGATGCTGCGCGGGCGGGCCGGTGCGCACGGGCTGCTGCTCGCCCTCGTACGGATCCATCGCGAGGTTCTCGAGGTACCGCACCACCGGCGAATCGAGGGCGTCGGTCCACATCACGGGCTCGCTGCCCTCGTTGCCGTGGTCATGCCACGTCATGCTGGGCGTGACCACGAGGTCGCCGCGCCGCATGACGAACTTGTCGCCCTCGATGGTGGTGAAGGCGCCCTCCCCGTGCAGCATGAAGCGGATCGCATTCGGCGTATGACGGTGGGCGGGCGCGACCTCGCCCGGCAGCAGGTACTGCACGGCCACGGAGATGGTGTGCCCGGCCGTGCGCTCGGGGACGCCCGGATTGTCGAGACGGATGATGCGCCGCTCCGCCCCGCGTCCGGGCGCCATGAACTCGGGACTGCGGCGCACGAGCGGCTCGATGTCGCGCCAGCGCCACACCCGCGCCTGCATCGCGGAGGCCTTGGGCCGGATGAGCGGCCCCGGCTTCGTCCACGGAGCGTCGAGCCCCGCCTGCGACAGGTGGCCGATCCACTGCTCCAGCGCGCCCGCGATGGCGGTCGTCTGCACGCTCATGACCGTGTCTCCCTCGCCTCCGGATTGAGGCAGCGCGCGGGGGCCTCCCCGCGCAGGTAGCGATCGATGTTCTCCACGACGCCCGCAAAGAAGCCACGATACGCCTCGCGCGTGACGTAGCCCGTGTGCGGCGTGAGCACGATATTGTCGAGGCCCAGAAACGGATGGTCCGCGGGCAGCGGCTCCTCGTCGAACACGTCGAGGCCGGCGCCGGCGATGCGCCGCTCCCGGAGCACGCGCACCAGCGCCGCCTCGTCCACGAGCGGGCCGCGCGCGGTGTTGATCAGATACGCGGCCGGCTTCATCACGTCGAGCTCGCGGGCGCCCACGACCCCGCGCGTGCGGTCGGACAGGCGCAGGTGCACGCTCACGACGTCGCTCTCGCGACAGAGCGCCTCGAGCTCCACCCGCTCCACCCCCGCCGTCTTTGCGCGCTCGCCGGTGAGGGTCGGGCCCCAGGCGATCACGCGCATCCCGAGGAGCTGGCCGAAGGCCGCCACGCGGCTTCCGATGCGGCCAAGCCCCAGGATGCCGAGGGTCTTGCCCCCCAGCTCGAGCCCGAAGCCCGTCTGCCAGCGTCCCGCGCGCACCGCGCGATCGTCCTGGGGGATGCGACGCACGACAGCCATCAGCAGCGCGATCGAGTGCTCGATGGCGGCGGGGCCGGAGCCCTCCGTCTCGGCGACGAGGATACCGGCCGCGGTGGCCGCGGGCACGTCGACGTGGCCGGAGTTGCGGCCGGTGAGGGCGAGCAGCCGCAGCGCGGGCAGCCGCTTCAGGAGTGACGCAGGAAAGCGCGTGCGCTCGCGAATGGGAACGACGATCTCGTACGGCGCCAGTCGCGCCACCAGATCACCTTCGGCCTTGAGCGTGTCCCGGTATAGATCGATCGCCGCGCGGCCGTCGAGCCGCGTCCAGTCGGCGAGGGAGAGGACTTCGCCCTGGTAGTCGTCGAGGACCGCGATCCGTGTCATCGCACGACGAACGCCTCGTACATGCCATCGGCGCAGATGCGGCGCGCCGTGATGGCGCGGCGCAGCGCGAGCAGCCCCCGCTTCTGCTCCTCGTCGGTGACGGCCACCCTGGCGAGGATCTTCAGCGCGCGCTCGCTGTGATCCTCCTCCACTTCCATGTGCTCGTGGTAGAAATCGAGCGCGGCGCGCGGGAGGCCGTAATGCTTCTCCATCGCCTGCGCCATCCGCGCGGACACGATGTGGTTGATCGACTCCGTGGCGATGTTGCCCCCGCACAGCGCCTCGAGGGTGGACTCGCGCTGGAGCTGGAACAGCTCGTTCTTCTCGATGATCGTGGTGGGCAGGTATTCCGTGCTGAACACCTCGTCGCGGCTCCACCCCAGCCCCTCGCACAGCCGCACGAAGAGGTAGGCGTGGGCCGTCTGCTTGCCGCCGAGGGTATCGTGCCCGCCTTCCTCGACCACGAGCGGAATGAGCGCGCGCTGCCGCTCGAGGTCCTCGAAAGTCGGCGTGAAGCCGCCCACCGAGATGATCTTCCACGCGGCGTGGCGCAGGGTGTCCAGGAAGAAGCAGCCCTGCTCGCGGATGACGTGCCGCACCTGCTCGCGGCTCAGCTCGCCGGCGACGATCATCCGGAAAAGCCGGTGATGCAGCCAGGGATGGGTCTGCTGCGCTTCGGTGAGAAGCCGCGTGGCGAACTCGGCGGGCGCTGCGGGCATGGCGTCGATCCCTCCTGCGGGCACGGAAGGTCACCCGCGAGTCAGCACTCTACACTTCCGCGCGCCGCCCTTCCACGCCGGGCGGGGCGAACACCCTGTATCGAGGAGCGCCACGGCTTTGCCGGGG
>CAYQQT010000577.1:0-3004 GCA_964419375.1 uncultured bacterium | reverse complement strand
GATTCGGAAGCGGGCGACCAGCTCACCGGCATCGGGTGTCCCGAATGCCCGGGCGCGCTCGAAGTCCGCTGTGAAGGCCAACGCGGCTACCTCCTGTTCACCTGTCGCATCGGCCATGTGTACTCCGCGGACGACCTCCTCGTCGGCAAGGAGAAAGCCGCCGAGGACCGCCTGTGGGCGGCGGTCCTCGCGTTCGAGGAGATGGCGGCGATCCTCGGCGACCTGGAGGCCCACGCCGTGAGCCACGGCCAGCCCGCGGCGGGCCGACCCTATCGAGAGCGGCGGGCGCGGGCGAAGGCGCAGGCGCAAACGTTTCGACAACTCGCCGAGGACAATCGTCCGATCAACCTGGCGGATCCGGCGGCACCCGCAGAGCCGGAAAGCGATTGACGCGATGGTCGTGAACTCGGAGCGTCTGGCGCGGACGATCATCACCGTCGGGGCATCCGCGGGCGGGGTGGAGGCGCTGCGTACGCTCTTCTCCAAGTTGCCGATCGATCTGCCCGCGACCGTCGTCACCGTCATCCATCGCAGCCCCACCCATGTGAGCGCCCTCGGAGCGGTCCTGGGGCACCGGGCGCTCATTCGGGTGACCGAGGCCGTCGATGGCGAGACGATCGAGTCGGGCCGTGTCTACGTGGCGCCGGCGGGCGCGCACCTCGTCATCGAGCCCGGGCGGCTGCGGCTGCACCGCGGGCCCAGGGTCCACTTCACCCGGCCCGCGGTCGACCCCCTGTTCACGTCCGCGGCGGCGGCGTACGGATCCCGTGTCGTCGGTGTACTGCTCTCGGGTGGAGGCGACGATGGCGTGAGCGGCCTGATTGCGATCAAGGCGGCGGGTGGACTGTCGCTGGTGCAACACCCGGGTGAAGCGATCGTTTCCTCGATGCCGCTCAACGCCATCGCGTTCGATCACGTGGATGCGATCCTGCCGCTCGACTTGCTCGCCGCCACGCTCGTGACCCTGGCCACCGGCGGAGTGGTCGAACACCCCCGGGAAACCGAAGCCCCTCCTTCTCGCGGGCGGCAGCGCCTGGCCGCTTCGGGGCGCTAAAGCGACGGTGTGGCGGCTAGCAGGCTGCTGAAAAACGCGCAGGGCGCTTCCCCGTAGGGGGCAGCGCCCTGCTAGACGCCGAGGATTTCTCGGAGGCGTGAGGCGAGGCGGGGGCCCGATGCTGTTTCCTCGTGCTTGAAGTACACGAAAGTGTCGGTCCATTCGGGGCGCTTCGTGGCGTGGGCCCACGCTTGGAGCTGCGTGTCGTCGTAGTCCACGTCGCGCAGGCGGAGATACCCCCACGAGGCGGTGACGACGTCGGGGGTGGCGCCCGCTTCCGTGTCGGCGATGCAGAGGGCCGCGTCGTGCGCGCGCAGCGTGTCGTAGACGTCCTCGGCGAACCATGAGAGGTGGCGGAACTCGAAGGCGCAGCGCACGCCGGCGGGCACGAGGGCGAGCAGGTCGCGCAACCGCTCCTTCTGCTTCTTGAAGGTCGGGGGGAGCTGGAAGAACAAGGGGCCGCGCTTGGCTCCGAGGGCGCCGGCCGCTTCGAGATAGAGCGCGAAGGGGTCGGCGACCTCGAGGAGGCGGCGGTCGTGCGTGATGCGCTTGGGCGCCTTCAGCGTGAACACGAACGATGCGGGCGTGGCGAGCGCCCACGCGCGCACCATCGCCGGTGTCGGCATCCGGTAGAACGAGTAGTTGATCTCCACGGTGGGGAAGCGCTCGGCGTAGTAGCCGAGCATCGCCGCCGGCCGCAGGGTGGGGGGATAAAAGACGCCCTTCCACTCGGGGTAGTTGTACCCGGAGGTGCCGATCAGGATCATCGCCCGCGCAGGAGCGCTTCGTAGACCGCCGCCGTGCGGGTCATGACGGCATCGATGCTCAGGTGCTCGCGCACGAGGGCCTGCCCGCGCCGCGCCATCGCGCGCGCGCGCTCCGGATCGCCGAGCAGCTCGAGGATGGCGCCGGCGAGCGCCTTGGGATCGGCGGGCGGCACGAGCCGGCCCGTCTCGCCGTCGCGGATGAGCTCGGGGGAGCCGCCCACGGTGGTGGCGACCACCGGCGTCCCCACCGCGAGCGCCTGGGGAATCACCTGCGAGCTCGCCTCCGACTTGATGGACGGCAGCACGAGGACGTCGAAGGCGGCCATGAGCTCGGGGACGTCGCGCCGGAACCCCGTCATGATGACGGGGCCGTCGAGGCTCATCTCGCGCACGCGGCGGCGGACGTCCTCGAACCCCACGCCGTCGCCCACGATGACGAAGCGCGTGTGCGGCGCCGCCGCCAGCACGTCGCGCGCCGCCTCGAGAAAGAAGCGGTGGCCCTTGGAGCCGCGCACGTTGGCGACGAGGCCGACGGCGGGGCCGTGCAGGCCGAGCTCGGCGCGCACGCCGGCGCCGGAGACGTCCGGATGGAAGCGGCGCGTGTCGACGCCGGGGCTGATGGAGACGATGCGATCGCGCGGCACGCCCGCGCCCGCCACGATGGCGGCCACCGCGTCGCCGCTGGTGATCACCCGGTGCGCGAGCCGGTAGACGAGGGCGCCGCGGATGGGAATGGAGACGTGCCGGCTGCGCACGACCCGCACGCCGCGCGAGCGGGCCGCAAGCCCGCCGAGCCAGCTGTCGACCGAGCTGTGCGTGTGGACGACGTCGACGGCGCGCTCACGCAGGAGACGACGGAGGGACAGAAAGGCGAGAGGATCCAGCGGGCCGCGCATGCGCACAGCCGCAGTGTCCAGTCCCGCGCCCGCCGCTTCGGCGAGCAGGGGACTGTCCGGCTGGCCCGCGATCACGACGTTCCAGCCGTGAGTCGCCAGCCAGCCGGCTTCGGCCACAATGCGGAGCTCCTGCCCGCCGAAGCCCGCCGAGGCTTCGGTGTGCAGCACGCAGCCGTTCAGCCCGAGCGCTCCCTAGAGAGTGTTGCCAGTATGTGCGGCGACTACCAGCGTCCGCCGCCTCCGCCGCCACCGCCGCGGCTGCCACCGCCGCCGCCGCCGCCGAAGCC
>CAYQQT010000576.1:0-3014 GCA_964419375.1 uncultured bacterium | reverse complement strand
GGCGCTCCTCGATATTCCGACAGGCTCCTAGACTTCCAGGAGGTCTTCGCCGACGACGATCGGGCCAGTGTAATGGACGCCGGCGGCGCCCGTCACATCGGCCGCCATCGAGCCCGGCATGAGGTGCGTGACCGCAAGCTTCTTCACCTGCGCCGCCGCCGCCACGCGGCCGAGGTCGTCGGGACGGGTGTGATAGGACTGCAGCTCGCGAATCTTGTCCTCGAGCGTCGGCCACCCGCAGTCCGGATACCAGCTCGTCTTCGTCATGTCGCAGCACTCGTGGATGAGGCAGTCCACCCCCGCGCTCCAGCGCACGAGGTTGTCGCACGGCCGCGTGTCGCCGGAGATCACGACGCTGCGGCCGCCGCCCTCGAAGCGATAGCCGAAGGCCGGCTTCACCGGATCGTGCTCCACCAGGAAGGCGGACACGGTGACGCCCTCCCGCTGGAGCACGCGCCCCTCTTCGATCTCCGTCACCTGCACGGAAGGCGGCCGGCGCTCGTGCATGTGCTCGCGCCGGACCTCGATGTCCCAGTGCAGATAGTCGAGCAGCTTGTCGACCTGCCGTCGCGTGCCGGCGGGCCCGAAAACTTCCAGGGGCGCGTTCTGCCCGACGATCCAGCGCGTGACGATGAGGTGCCCGAGATCGATGGTGTGATCGGAGTGGTGATGCGTGATGAAGACGGGCGGCCAATCGTAGGGCCGCACACCCGCCTGCACGAGCTGGACGCCCACCCCCGAGCCCGCGTCGACGACAAACCGCTGCGGGCCGAGCGACAGGAGCGTGGCCGGACCGCGACGGAGCGGGTTGGGCGGCGGCGCGCCGGTGCCGAGGAGCGTCGCGCGCATCGCGGCCGGCTAGCAGCCGCCCTTCATCGCCTTGCGCGGCTGGACGAGCTCGATGCGCACGTCGTCCGGCGCCTGCAGGAACGCGATGAGAGGCCCATGGGGGACGTCGATCGGCCCTTCGAGCAGCCGCGCCCCGTGCCCTTCCAGGCGGCGGATGTCGGCCTCGATGTCCACGGAGTCGAAGCCGAAGTGCTCGAGACCGTGGTGGGCGCCGGCGTCGCCCACGCCGAGGCGCTCGCCGGTACGCGCGCCGGAGATGTTGACCGCCATGCCGCCGTCCTCGCTCTGGCAGCGCACGAAGCGGTCGCCGAACACGCGCGTCTCGTCGCTGAGGATCTTGAAGTTGAAGGCCCGCACGTACCAGTCCGCCGTGCGCCGCGGATCGGCCGCCTTCAGGTGGATGTGATTGATCCGGTAGGCCATCGCCGTGCTCTCCTTCAGCGCCGCTTCTTCTTGCGCTCTCTGAGGTCGATGCAGCCCGCGCGCGCCCGTGGATCCTCGCCGCGCGGGAAGATCTGCGTCTTCTGGACTTTCTGTGTTCCCGTGGTGGGCAGCCGGTCCAGGAACAGCACCCAGCCCGGCGCCTTGAAGTAGGCGAGCTTCTCGAGGCACCAGTCCACCAGGCGCCCGGCGAGCGCGGCGTCCCCCGCCACGCCGGGCATCGGCACCACGCACGCCATCACTTCCTCCTCGCGCAGCTCGTCGGGCACGGCGAGCACCGCCACCTGCGCCACCGCCTCGTGCGCCTGGAGCACGGCCTCCACCTCGGCAGCGGCGATGTTCTCGCCCGAGCGGCGGATGATGTTCTTCATGCGGTCGACGAAGTAGAACATCCCGTCCTCGCCCTGCCGCACGACGTCGCCCGTGTGGAACCAGCCGCCCCGCCACGCCTCCTCGGTGGCCGCCTCGTTCTTGAGGTAGCCGGAGAAAAACCCGCGCCGGGGATCGGCGCCCGCGCAGCGCACCACGAGCTCGCCCTCCGTCCCACGGGTCACCTCGCGGCCGGCCGCATCCACCACGTGTCCTTCGAACTCGCGCAGGGGCCGGCCGAAGGCGCGCGTGGTGACCTGGCGCGGCTCGACGTTGTCGGAGAAGATGCGCCCCGTCTCCGTCATGCCCCACACCTCGACGAGCGGAAAGCCGAAGCGCGCCTCGAACACCCCGTGCAGCTCCGGCTCCACGCCGGCGCCGAGGCCAAACTTCACGTGGTGCGCGCGCTCCTCGGGCACGGGCGCCTGGTTCAGCAGCAGCGGCGGCACCACGCCGAGGTAGTGCACGGCGGTCGCGCCCGTCGCCGCCACGTCCTTCCACCAGCGCGTGGGGCTGAAGCGCTCGGGCAGGACGAGACAGTTCGCGGTGAGGATCACGCACGTGGCCGTCACCGCATGGCAGTTCATGTGAAAGAGGGGCAGCGGGTTGAGGATGCGCTCGCGTCCGTGCTCGAGGGCGAGGCGGCCTCCGAGGTCGCGGTACCACGCGCCCGCGTTGAGGTAATAGAAGTTGCTGAGCACGCAGCCCTTCGGCCGTCCCGTGGTCCCCGAGGTGTAGAGCAGCCCGCATTCGGTGTCGAGCCCGGGCTGCCCCGCGCGCGGCGCCACGCCCGCCATGGGCAGCGTGGCCGGCCACGCCTCGGCGTTCACCACGGGCAACAGCTTGGCGCGCTCGCGCGCCACCGCTTCGAGATCCGCCACGCGCGCGCCGATGACGACGGCGAGGTCCGCCTCCGAGTGGTCCATCTGGTAGAGCAGCTCGTCGTGGCGGTAATCAGGGTTGATCGGGACCACGCTGCAGCCGAGGGCGTTGAGCGCCAGGTAGTGGAAGAAGAACTCCGGCCGGTTCTCCAGCAGCAGGGCGACGCGGTGTCCGTGTCCGTAGCCCGCCTCCTCGTACGCGCGCCGCAGCTCCACCACCGCCTCTTGGACCTTGGCGTACGTCAGCTCGATGCCGGCGGGATGGTAGGCACGCCCGGGCGCGGGGGGCACGCACAGAAAGGGCGCGGTGCCGGCGCGCTCGGCGGTGGCCATGAAGGCCGCGAAGACGGTCGTGATCACCGCGTCGCCTCCAGCACGGACACGCAGCCGTCGAGCTCCGCCGCCTCCGCCGCGCTGAGGAGCGCGCCGCCGAAGCGGACGCGCTCGTAGCCCGCCGTCAGGCGCGCGAGCGGC
>CAYQQT010000575.1:0-3016 GCA_964419375.1 uncultured bacterium | reverse complement strand
CCCGCCCGCACGCGCTGGCCCATCGGCGTGTCGGCGAGGCGGAAGAACGCCAGCATGTTGCCGGCCGCGATCTTGAACGCCTCGTCCTCCGGCACGGCCTCGAAGAGCCGCTCCGCGAAGGGACGCGTGTTCGGCCAGTCGCACTCGATGTGCGGGAAGTCGGTCGCGAACATGATGTGCTCGACGCCCATGTGGTGCCGGAGCTCGATGGCCACGCGCTCCACGTGCTGCACGCTGAAGAAGATGTGCTGGCGGACGTAGTCGCTGGGCGGCTGCTTCAGCGGCTTGAAGCTCAGGAGGCGCTCGGCCCAGTGGCGATGCCGCTCGTACCAGTAGTCGGCTTCCTCCATCCAGAACGGCACCCAGCCGAGCCGCGTCTCCGCGAAGAAGATTTTGAGATCTGGGAGGCGATCGAAGACACCGGACAGGATCATCTGGGCGAGGCTCATCGCCGGCGCCGTGCCGAGGAACGGCAGCGCCACCCACTCCACGAGCCTCCTCGGCCCCAGCTTCTTGAGCACCTCGGGATCGGCGCCCGGGTACTCGAAGGTCGGCTGGGCCGCGCGCGGCCCCAGACGATCGAAGGCGACGTGCACCGTAAGCGGCATCTTCATGTCGATCGCGGCCGCCCAGAACCTGTCGTCCTCGGGCGTCGGATACGATTTGCCGCTCGGGAACACGCCCAGGTTGACGCCCTTCAGACCGAGCTGCGCGCAGTGGTGAAGCTCGGCAATGGCGTCGTCGACGTTCGTCCACGGGATGACGCCGAGGCCGATGAGACGGTCGCGCGAGAGCGCGCAGTACTCCTCGCCCAGCCAGTCGTTGTACGCGCGCACCACCGCGCGGTACGCGTCGTCATCGGTCATCGCGCGCCAGAGCCGGGGGCCGACCTGCATGTTGGGAAAGAGCACCTCGGCGTGCAGGCCGTCCACGTCCTGCTCCCGCAGGCGCTGCTCCGGCGGGCCGACGCCCGCCGTGTCGTCCACCGTCACGCCGAACGGCTGCCACGTCTCGTTGGTGCGGCCGGCCCTGAGGTCGAGGAAGGGGACGGGATACGGCGGCTGCCCCTCGACGAGAATCGCGTCGCCGCCGTCCGGGAGCTTGATCGTGCGCGGCGCCTTGTCGCGGTACTGCGCCGGCATGCGCGGCGTCCAGCGTTCGGGGCGGACCTCCAGATGACCGTCGCTCGAGATCAGGCGCGAGAGCACGGATACGGCCATGGGTGGCGCTCCTTTTCGTCGGGCGTCGCCGAGTGTACCATCGGCGCAGACGGCGCGGGCGGACCCCAGGGAGGCAAACGCGATGGGCGAGATTCTCGGCCTCGGCGTGACCCACGTTCCACTGCTGGCGGGCCGCGACGCGGACATGACGCGCATCCTGCGGCGCATCCTTCAGGACCCGGGTCTCCCCGAGCGCTATCGCCGTCCCGAGGGCTGGCCCGAGGCGATGCGCAAGGACTGGGGCGCCGACGAAGGGCTCGCGGCGGCGGGGCGGCATCGCGAGGCTCTCCTCGCGGAGTTCCGGAAGGCGCGGCGGGTGCTCGACGAGTTCGCGCCGGACTTTGTGATCGTCTGGGGCGACGACCAGTACGAGAACTTCAAGGAGGACATCATCCCGCCCTTCTGCGTGCTGGCCTACGACGCCATCGAACACCGGCCGTGGGAGACGGCGCCCTGGCCGAACGTCTGGGACGAGCCGAAGGGCACGACGTTCGTCTACAAGGGCCACCGCCCCGCCGCGAAGGCCCTCGTGGGGGGCCTGATCGAGGAAGGCTTCGACCTCTCGTACGCGTACACGCCGCTGCACCACCCGCTCGGCCACGCGTTCATGAACACGCTGCTGTTCCTGGATTACGACCGCCAGGGCTTCCCCTACCCCGTCATCCCGTTCCCGGTGAACTGCTACGGGCGGCGGGTCATCTCGCAGCACGGCAACACCAGCGGCCTCGCGCAGGCGCCGGACGAAGACGCGCTCGATCCGCCGTCGCCGTCGCCCTGGCGCTGCTTCGATCTCGGCCGCGCCGTCGCGCGGGTGATGGCGCGGAGCCCGTGGCGCGTGGCGCTCATCGCCTCCTCGAGCTGGTCACACGCGTTCCTCACGTTCAAGCACCACTTGCTCTACCCCGACATCGCCGCCGATCGCGCGATGTACGAGACGCTCCGCGCGGGCGACTACGACGCCTGGCGGCGGACACCGCTGGCGGCGATCGAGGACGCCGGTCAGCAGGAGATGCTGAACTGGATGTGCCTCGCGGGCGCGATGGCGGAGCTGGACCGCCGGCCGAACGACACCGCCTTCATCGAGACCTACCTGTTCAACTCCAACAAGGTCTTCGCGACCTTCCAGCCCTGACGCCCCGATCCCGCGAGCGTCGCGGCGGGCGAACAGATAGGGAGGACAGTTCTATTTATCAGCGGCAGGATTTTCAGCCGCTCTTGACGCGGCACCCACGCCTGGGGCAGCCTCGCGTGAGGCCAGGGATTCAGGGAGGACGCGATGACGACGACCGACGCAATCGAGCCGAGGATGGAGCTGGAGCAGAACCTGCATATGTACCGCCAGATGGCGAAGATTCGCGCCTTCGAGGAGCAGGTCAACGAGCTGTACAAGAGCGCGAAGATGCCGGGTCTGGCCCACCTCTACGTCGGCCAGGAAGGCGTGGCGGTTGGCGTGTGCGAGGCCCTGCGCCGCGACGACTTCATCACGAGCACCCATCGCGGCCACGGCCACTGCCTGGCCAAGGGCGCGACGGTCAACCGCATGTTCGCCGAGCTGCTCGGCAAGGAGTCGGGCTACTGCCGCGGCAAGGGCGGCTCGATGCACATCGCCGATCCGGAGACGGGCAACCTCGGCGCCAACGCTATCGTGGGCGGCTCCGCCGGCATCGCCACGGGCGCCGCGCTGTCGGCCAAGATGCGGCGCAGCGGCCAGGTCGCCGCGTGCTTCTTCGGCGACGGCGCCCTGGGCCAGGGCCTGCTCTACGAGGTGATGAACATGGCGGCGCTCTGGAAGCTGC
>CAYQQT010000574.1:0-3020 GCA_964419375.1 uncultured bacterium | reverse complement strand
AGTGCTGCTTGGGACTGAGCATGATGTGCAGCATGCGGCCTTCCATGCGCGGGTTGTTCTCCGTGACCGCGATATCGGAGACCGCCTCCACCATTCGCTGGAGCATCTTCCAGCCCAGCTCCGTGTGCGCCATCTCCCGGCCCTTGAAGCGCACCGTGACCTTCGCCTTGTGCCCCTCGTCCAGGAAGCGGCGCACGTGCTTGAGCTTGAACTCGAAGTCGTGCTTCTCCGTCTTGGGCCCCATCTTCACTTCCTTGACCAGGATCACCGTCTGCTTCTTGCGCGCTTCCTTCTGCCGCCGCGCTTGCGTGTACTTGAACTTCCCGAAATCCATGATGCGGCACACCGGGGGCTGCGCTTCGGGAGCGACCTCGACGAGATCGAGCTCCTGCGAGCGCGCCGTCTCCAGCGCCTGCTGGGTCGGCATCACGCCGAGCTGCTCGCCCTCGGCGCTCACCACGCGCACCTCGCGCACCCGGATGCCTTCGTTGATGCGGATTTCTTGTGCTTTGCTGATGGATGTCGCTCCCTGTTGTTACGCGGTGAAGGAAGAGATGGGCGGCCGCGTCACGGGCGGCCCACGGTGAGGCCGGGGGCACGCGCGGCGATTTCACTGACAAGATCGCTCACGACGCGGTCGAGGGCGACGGCGCCGACGTCGTCGCCGGTGCGGTGGCGCACGCTCACGGTGCCGGCCTCCGCCTCGCGGCCGCCGCACACGAGCATGTAGGGCACCTTGGCCAGCTGCGCCTCGCGAATGCGGTAGCCGAGCTTCTCGTTGCGGTCGTCCAGCTCCGAGCGCACGCGGGCGGCGCGCAGCTTCTGCTGCACGGTACGCGCGTAGTCGATGAACTTCTCGCTGAGCGGCAGCACGCGCGCCTGCACGGGGGCGAGCCAGGTGGGGAAGGCGCCCGCGTAGTGCTCGGTGAGGAGGCCGATGAAGCGCTCGTAGGAGCCGAAGATCGCGCGGTGGATCACGATGGGCCGCTTGGGCTGCCCGTCGGCGTCGATGTACTCGCACTGGAAGCGCTCGGGCAACATGGTGAGGTCGACCTGCACGGTGGCGATCTGCCACTGCCGGCCCAGCGCATCCTGCACGTAGATGTCGATCTTCGGCCCGTAGAAGGTGCCGTCGGCGGGGTTCAGCTCGTAGGCGAGGTCGTTGGACTTGAGCGCGTCGTACAGCGCCGCCTCCGCCGCGTCCCACTGCTCCTCGGTGCCGAGCTTGTTCGGGGGCCGCGTGGCCAGCTTGTAGGAGGGCTGCAGCGCGAAGGTCTTGTACCACTCGCGCACGAGGTCGAGGATGCCAGAGATCTCGTCCTGCAGCTGGTCGGGACGGCAGTAGATGTGCGCGTCGTCCTGGGTGAACTGGCGCACGCGCACGAGGCCGGTGAGGGTGCCCGAACGCTCGTTGCGATGGCACCGCCCCATCTCGCTCAGACGCATGGGGAGGTCGCGGTAGGAGCGAAGTGCCCGTCGGTAGACATAGGTTGACTCAGGACAATTCATGGGCTTCAGGCTGTAGATCTGGTCCTCGACCTCGACCTTGAACATGTTGCTTTCGTAGTGCTCCCAGTGCCCCGACTCCTCCCACAGCTTCTTGTTGACCAGGAGCGGCGTGGAGATCTCGGTGTAGCCGCGCGCGTCCAGCTCCTCGCGGGCGAACTTCTCCAGCTCGCGCACGAGGATCATGCCGTTGGGCAGCCAGAAGGGCGCGCCCGGCGCCACGTCGTAGAAGTCGAAGAGGTCGAGCTCGCGGCCGAGCTTGCGGTGATCGCGCTTCTTGGCCTCTTCCAGGCGCCACAGGTACTGGTCGAGGTCCTCCTTGCTCAGCCACGCGGTGCCGTAGATGCGCTGGAGCATCGGGTTCTTCTCGTCGCCGCGCCAGTACGCGCCCGACGAGGAGATGAGCTTGAAGGCCTTGATGTCGCCGGTGGCCTTCACGTGCGGCCCGCGGCAGAGATCGGTGAAGTCGCCCTGGCTGTAGAGCGAGACGCGCTCCGCCTCGATGCCTTCCAAGATTTCGACCTTGAAGCGCTCGCCGCGCTCGCGGAAGTACGCGATCGCCTCCGCGCGCGGCAGCTCGCGACGCTCGAAGGGCAGGTTGGCCTTGACGATCTCCGCCATGACCTTCTCGATGCGCGCGAGGTCCTCGGGCGTGAACGCCTCCGCGCGGGCGAAGTCGTAGTAGAAGCCGTCCTCGATGGAGGGACCGATGGCCACCTTCACGTCGGGAAACAGACGCTGTACGGCCTGGGCCATGACGTGCGAGGTAGAGTGACGGAGGGTCGCGAGCGGCGTCGCGTCGCAGTCGAACTCGCCGGTCAGCTTGAGATGACGCTCTTCTTCAGTCTCGGCCATACACTCCTGAGAACGTTGAGGGAAGTGGTAGGCTCGGGCGGTTTCGAACCGCCGACCTCCTCTGCGTCAGAGAGGCGCTCTCCCACTGAGCTACGAGCCTATCCAAGAGTACCCGACACTCTACACACCGGGCGGACGACGTGTCAAGCCAAGCGCCTTTCAATACAGCAAAAAACCCGTGTCGCCCACGCTCAGCGGATGATCGACTTCAGGCTGAGCGTCGTTTCGTAGCGAAAGCGGGCAAGGATGGGCAGGCCGGTGGGGTGAATACGCCGCAGCGCTTCCGGCATGGGCGGGAAGGTGGCGAGCTTCACCGCGTTCTGTGACACGTCGTCGAAGATCCGGTAGGCTGCTGGCTGCCGCACTTCGATGAAGGCCAGATTGCCGTCATTCCTGATGCCGAACTCGATGAGCAGCTGCGCGGGCTTGTGCTGGCAGATGCGCCCGTGTGGATCCTCCACGCACGGGTAGATCATGTTGCGCTCGATGGCGAGCTTCACCCGCGCCAGGTAATCGCCGTACCGCGGATCGCTGTTGTCGAGAGCCACGGGATCGCCTTCGACCCCACCGCGCCCGGCTCCGGTCGAGCCGTGCGCCCCACCCGCGCCCGGCCGCAGGGCCCGCACGTCCGGCACGTAGGCCTGACCCGAGGGCGCATT
>CAYQQT010000573.1:0-3021 GCA_964419375.1 uncultured bacterium | reverse complement strand
GTGGTTGCGTCGCGCCACGCGCGCCCGCTGCCGGCGCCGCGCCGCCTGCCGGCTCCCGCCTGCGTGGGGATGCTCGGCCTCGAGCGACTGCGCAGCGGTGACGTCGTCAAGCCCGCCGACCTCGCTCCACTGTACGTGCGAGCGCCGGAAGCGGAGCTCAAGCGCCGTGCCGCTGACCATTGACCGCATGCGCGCGGAGGACCTCGACGAGGTCCTCGCCATCGAGCGCGCGTCCTTCGGCATGCCGTGGTCGCGCGGCGCCTTCCTCTATGAGATGCAGCAGAACCGGGTGGCGCGCTGCTGGGTCATGCGCGAGGGCAGGGGCGTGGTGGGCTACATCTGCTTGTGGGAGATCGCGGACGAGGTGCACGTCACCAACGTCGCCGTCCACCCGAGCCGCCGGCGGCAGGGGATCGCGCGGGCGCTGCTGGGAGGCGTGATCGACGATGGCCGGGCGCGCAAGCTCCGCATGGTGGTGCTCGAGGTACGGCCGAGCAACCGGGACGCTCTCACCCTGTACGAGTCGTTCGGCTTCCGCGTGGTAGGGCGCCGGCGTGGCTACTACTACGACACCGGCGAGGACGCGCTGATCATGGAGACCGCGCTCGACGGCGACCCTCCGAGGCTGCCCGATGCGAGTGGGGAACCAACGGGTCGCGTGCGGCGTTAGTGGGCCAATGGGCCCCTGCCTGCGTGCACACCGCCTGCGCACCGCCTACCGGTGCCGTGTGGCGCCGTTGCTGGCGGGGCTCGTCCTTCTCGGGCTTCCCGCCCTGGCCGCCGGCGCGCCCACGCCGGCTGAGCTGGCCCGCGGGCGGTATGTCTTCGGCGCCACCGGGGGCTGCGGCTGCCACACGGCCAAGGGGCAGCCGGTCAACGCGGGGGGGCGGCGCTACGACATGCCGTTCGGCACGATCTACTCCACGAACATCACGCCGGATACGAAGACCGGGATCGGCGGCTGGACCGACGAGCAGATCATCACCGCCATCCGCCTCGGCCTGCGGCCCAACGGCGAGCGGCTGATTCCCGTGCACCCGTACCAGGTCTTCAACGGCATGGCGGCGGAGGACCTCAAGGCGCTGGCCGCCTTTCTGCGCACCGTAACCCCGGTGAATCGGCCGAACCAGCCCAAGAAGATCACGGTGCCGCTCTTCGAGAGCGTGTTCCTGCCCACCTGGCTGGCCGCCTTCGCGCCGCGGGAAACGCCGCCGCCCACCGCGCCCACGGCGGGCGTGGCGCGCGGCGAGTATCTGGTGCGCGCGGTGGGCCACTGCGGCGAATGTCATTCCCCGCGCACCATCACCCAGGCCACGGACAACAGCCGCTTCCTGGCCGGCAATCCCAAGGGGCCGGAAGACTCGGCGATGCCCAACATCACGCCCGATCCGGACACCGGCCTCGGCAAGTGGTCGGTGGAGCAGATCGCGGATTATCTCGGCACCGGCAACAAGCCCGACGGCGACGTCGCGGGTGGTCTCATGGGCGAGGTCATCGAGGGCACCCTCGCCGGCTATAAGGACATGACGAAGGCCGACCGCGTGGCGATCGCCCAGTACCTGAAAACGATTCCCGCAGTGAAGAACCGCGTCGAGAAGAAGTCGTAGCGGCATCTCAACCCCGGGCGCCGGCCACCGGCTTTCGCCCCCTACAGGAGGTCGGTTCATGACTCTACTGTCCCGTACCGTCGTCGTCGTTCTCAGCGTGGCCGTCGTCGGGTGCGCCACCTTCAAGAAGATGAGCCCGGACGAAGCCATCGTCGCGCGTCAGCAGCTCATGAAGGAGCAGGGAGCGGCCATGCGCTCGATTTCCGACAAGCTGAAGGCGGGCCAGGTGCAGGCGGTGGCGGCGGACGCCTCCAAGCTGGAGGACACCGCCAAGCGCATCCCCTCGCTCTTTCCCGAGGGCTCGCTGAATCCCGCGACGTCGCGCGCCAAGCCGGAGATCTGGCAGAAGCGGTCGGAGTTCGAAGGCTACGCGAAGACGCTGCACTCGCAGGCGGACATGCTGGAGACGGCGGCGAAGTCGGGCAACGCGGACGCCACCAGCAAGCTCGTCGCCGATATCGGGCGGCAGACGTGCGGCGGCTGTCACACCGCCTTCCGCGGTCCCGAGATCAAGAAGTAGCGCTCGGTCGCCGGGCGCCCGCGGGGAGGAGGGTTCTCCCCGCGGGCTTTTGATACAATCCGGCCGTCCCCACCACGATGGCCGGATCCGACGCGACTTCCCCGAAACGCGATCCCGCGACCCTCGTCGAGCGGATGCTTCACGGCGACCGCCTCGCGCTCGCGCGGCTGATCACCCACGTGGAGAACCGGTCGCCGGCGGTGCCGTCCATCATGCAGGCCGTGCACGGCCGCACGGACGGCGCCTACGTGATCGGCATCACGGGACCGCCGGGCGCGGGGAAATCCACCGTGGTCGATCGCCTCACCGCGCTGCTGCGCTCGGAACGCCATACGGTGGCCGTGATCGCCGTGGATCCCTCCAGCCCCTTCACGGGCGGGGCCGTCCTCGGCGATCGCATCCGGATGCAGGCGCACACGCTCGACCCCGGCGTCTTCATCCGCAGCATGGCCACGCGCGGCGCGCAGGGCGGCCTCGCGCACTCCACCGGCGAGGTGGTCAAGCTGCTCGCCGCCTTCGGCCACGCCTACGTCCTCGTGGAGACAGTGGGGGTGGGGCAGACGGAGCTCGACGTGATGAAGCTCGCCGACACCACGGTGGTGGTGCTGGTGCCGGAGTCCGGTGACGCCATCCAGACGATGAAGGCGGGCCTCATGGAGGCCGCCGACGTCTTCGTGGTGAACAAGGCCGACCGTGCGGGCGCGCCCGCTCTCATGGCGGAGCTGAAGTTCGCCGCGCACCTGCACTACGCGAGCGGATCGTCGCGCAAGGACATCGACTGGGAGATCCCCGTGCTGTCGATGGAGGCGCAGAACAATGTGGGCATCGCCGAGCTGCTCGCGCAGGCGCGCCGCCACCGCGCCGCGCTCGAGCACACGGGCGCCCTCGCCGCCC
>CAYQQT010000572.1:0-3032 GCA_964419375.1 uncultured bacterium | reverse complement strand
TTCGACGGGGAGAAAGAGCTCCACGAGGCGGCCAAGAAGGAAAAAGAGTTCACGTGGTACACGGCGCACTACAACACGGAGACGGCGGCCGCCATCTGTAACGGCTTCGACAAGCAGTACCCGGGGGTGGCGTGCAAGTACATCCGCACCACCGCCCAGGTCGCCTACCAGCGCCTGGCCCAGGACCAGAAGGCCGGCATCGCGCAGGCCTCGGTCATCTCCTCCACGGACGCCAGCCACTACGGCAAGATGAAGCAGGACGGCTGGCTGCAGCGCTACCGCCCGAAGAACCTCTCCGAGCTGGCGGACGGCTTCAAGCCGTACAACGATCCCGAGGATCACTTCGTCGCCACCGCCGCCGGTCTCGTGCTGCTCACCTACAACACGAGCGCGGTGCCCGCCAACGAGGCGCCGAAGAAGTGGACGGACCTCGCCGATCCCAAGTGGAAGGGCAAGGTGTCCATCGGCCACCCCGGCTTCAGCGGGTACGTGGGCACGTGGGTGGTGCAGATGAAGAAGCTCTACGGCTGGGACTACTTCAAGAAGCTGGAGCTGAACAAGCCGCGGATCGGGCGCTCGATCAACGACACCGTGACCATGCTCAACGCCAAGGAGAGCATCGTGGCCGCCGGCCCCTCCGCCACCACCCTCGAGAGCAAGGCCAGGGGCAACCCGCTCGCCGTCGTCTATCCCGAGGACGGCGCCGTGCTCATGGTGTCGCCCACCGGCATCCTCAAGAACGCGCCCGCGCCCAACGCCGCCAAGCTGTTCGTGGAATATCTCCTCGGCCGCGAGTGCAACGAGATCATCGTCAAGCACTTTCAGGACCCCGTGAACAAGCACGTCAAGCCCATGGCGGGCGGCAAGTCTATCGCCGAGGTGAAGACGATTCGCCCCAGCTACGAGGAGATCGAGAAGGGCATCCCCGAAGTGAAGGAGCTCTTCCGCGACACCTTTGGAATCTGAGCGGGCGCCGGCGGTCCCTCTCGCGGGCGCGGTAGTCGCGGCGCCGGGTTACCGCCGGCGGTGGCGGCACCTGGACAAGTCCGTCTTCCTCTGGGCGCTGCTCATCGCCATCCTGCTCCTGCTCGTCGTCAACCCGCTCGCGCGGCTGATCTGGACGAGCTTCGAGCACCCGACGACGGGTGCCTTCACCCTCGACAACTACGCGGTCGCCTACGGCCGCTGGCGCTACATCGAGGCGCTCATCAACTCGCTGACCGTCGGCGTCGCGGTGGCCGTGCTCTGCACCGTGTTCGGCGTGCCGCTCGCGTGGGCGGTCTCGCGCACCGACATGCCGGGCAAGAGCCTCGTGTGGGCGGCGGTGCTCGGCACCTTCATCATGCCCAACTACCTCGGGGCGGTGGCGTGGATGCTGCTCGCGGGGCCCAACGCGGGGTGGCTCAACCGCGTCTACAAGGCGATCACGGGGGCGGAGGCGGGGCCGTTCAACATCTACTCGATGTCCGGCCTCGTCCTCGTCATCGCATGCTACTCGTTCCCGTACCTCTTCGTCTTCACCCGCACCGCGCTGGACCTGATCTCCTCGGAGATGGAGGAGGCGGCGAACACGCTCGGCGCCGGTGTCTGGCGCACAACGCTGCGGGTCACGCTGCCCCTCACGCTGCCCGCGATCATGGCCGCCTTCATCGTGACCTTTCTGGAGGCGATCGCGCTCTTCGGCGTGCCCGCCCTCATCGCGCTGCCCGCGCGCTTTCAGGTGGTCACCACGATGCTGTGGCAGTTCTTCGAGTTTCCGCCCAAGCTGCAGGTGGCCGCCGCCTACTCGATGCCGTTGCTCGTGATCACAGTGGCGCTCTTCTGGGCGCAGCGCCGGCTCATCGCGCGCAAGGGCTACGTGTCGCTCACGGGCAAGGGGGGCGACCGGCGGCCGCTGAAGCTCGGGCGGTGGCGCTGGCCGATGCTCGGGTACTGCCTCTTCGTCACCTCGCTGTCGTTCTTCGTGCCGATGGTGGTGGTGCTGCAGGCGGCCTTCGCGAAGGCGTGGGGCCGCGGCTTCTCGCTCGACAACCTCACGCTGCGCAACGTGCGCTTCGTCCTCTTCGATCAGCCTGCCACGCGCACCGCCACCTGGAACACCTTCCTCTACGCGGCGACCGCCTCCCTCATCGCGCTCGGGCTGGCGCTGGCCATCGCCTACATCGTGCACCGCCGGCTAGTGCCGTTCGGCTCGGTGCTGTCCCAGGTGGCGATGGCGCCCTTCGTGATCCCGGGCATCGTGCTCGCCATCGGCTTCTACGCCGCCTACACGCACCCGCCCCTCGTGCTCTACGGCACCGCGTGGATCCTGGTCCTCGCCTTCTCCACCCGCTTTCTGCCCATCGCCTACGCGAACAGCGACGCCGCCATCCGCAGCATCAATCCCGAGCTCGAGGATGCCGCCCGCATCCTCGGCGGCAGCCGGCTGCTCACGATGCGGCGCGTGGTGGCGCCGCTCCTGCGCCGCGGCCTCGCGGGCGCCTTCATCCTCGTCTTCATCCCCGCCACGCGGGAGCTGTCCTCGGCGATCTTCCTCTACACGACGGGCACGCAGGTGCTCTCGGTCCTGCTCTTCGACAAGAGCGACGAGGGCAACTTCGAGCTGCTCTCCTCCATCGGGCTCATCCTCGTGGTCGTCACCACCGCGCTCGTGATGGCCGGTTTCCGCTTCGTGGGCAAGGACTTCATGCTGCGCCGGACCGCCTCGTGAGCAAGCTCGTCCTCGCCGGGGTGACCCGCCGCTTCGGCGCTGTCACCGCGGTGGATTCCTTCAACCTCGTGCTGGCGCCGGGCGAGTTCGTCTCGCTCCTGGGGCCGTCGGGGTGCGGCAAGACCACCACGCTGCGGATGATCGCGGGCTTCCTCGACCCCAGCGAGGGGACCATCGCGATGGACGGGCAGGTGATCTCGTCGCCGGGCTCATCACTGCCGCCCGAGAAGCGCAGCATGTCGATGATCTTCCAGAGCTACGCCATCTGGCCCAACATGACGGTGGCGGAGAACGTCAGCTTCGGCCTCGAGGTGCGCAAGGT
>CAYQQT010000571.1:0-3047 GCA_964419375.1 uncultured bacterium | reverse complement strand
CGGATGGGCTGCGCCACGTTCTTGAACGTGCGCTCGCCGAGGCTCTCGAGGACGAAGTGGGCGCGGATACGCTCGGCGGTGGGGGGGCCGACGACGATCTCACCGCCTTCCGCGGAGCCGGCGAAGCGCGCGGCCACGTTGGTGACGGGCCCGGTGGCGGTGAACGTCCAGCGCTGGCCGGCGGCGGTGCCCAGCTTGGTGGCGCCCACGAGCGCCTCGCCGGTGTTGATGCCCATGTGCAGCGCCACCGTGGGAAACATCCCGCCGTACTCCTCGTTCAGCGTCAGCGTGCGCTGGCGGATGGCGAAGGCGGCGCGCGTGGCGTTGAGCGCGTGGTCGGTGGCGGCGCGGTCTGACTGGAAGATGACCATGAGGCCGTCGCCCGCCGTCTCGTTGATGTCGCCGTGGTGCGACTGGATGATCTCGAGGAACGACGAGAAGTACGTCTGCACGAGCTGGTTCAGCTTGCGGGGCTCGAGCTGCTCGGAGAGCTTCGTGTAGCCTACAATATCGAGGAAGAGGACCGACACTTCCGCTGTTTTCTTCTCGAGCTCCGTAGCGTTGGGATTCTGTTCCAGCAGCCGCTTCACGGCATCGGGCACGAACTTCGACAGCTCCCCCTTGAGCTGCTCCAGCAGCTCGAGGCGCTGCCGCGATTCCTGCAGGCTGACCAGCGCCGTCTCCAGCTCGGTGTTCTTGCCCTCCAGCTCCGTGTAGGCGTGCGCGAGCCGCCCCGTCATGTCGTTGAAGGCCGCCCCGAGCTGGCCGATCTCGTCGCGCCGGTCCGCGGGCGCCTTCGCCGCGAAATCGCCCTCGCCGATCCGTCGCGCCACCTTCGACAGCTCGTCGATGGGATGGATCACGATCCGCCGCATGGCCACCGTGAGCACGGCGCCCGCGGCCACGATGGTGATCAGCCCCATCATGAGCTGGCGGTTGCGGTGCCGCGCCACCTCCGCGAACACCGGCGCCATCGAGCCCGCCACCCGCACCACCGCCCGCACCTTGTGGTCGGTGCCGTGACAGCCCTGGCACTTCTCCTGGTTGGCCACGGGGTGGTTCAACACGAAGTACGTGACGCCGTCGCGCTCCTCCAGCGCTTCCTGGGTCTGCAGCGTCTGCACCGCCCGCTCGAAGAGCGCGCCCGTCATCGTCACCCCCGCCGGCCGCGCCATCTTCTTGATGTTGGCCATCACCTCCGGCGCCAGCCCCGCGTTCTTGTCCACCTCCATCATGGTGGTGAGGTCGGTGAACGCCTCCACGCCGTTGCGCCGGTACACCGCGAACTCGTCCACGGGCGAGTTCGCCTTCAGCTCCTGGATCACCGTGCGCGTGACGTCGGGGCGCTCCTGCAGCATGGCCCCTTCGATGCTGGCCACGAGGGTGGCGGTGAGCCGCCGCGCCGCCACCTTCGCCTGCTCGACGACGAGGGCGGACTCGCGCTGGATGGTGAGGATGGTGGACACGCCGAAGCCGATGACGAGCACGACCACGATGAGGAGGAGGATCTTGACCGCGAGGCGTGAGCGCAGCATGTCAGGCGGCGTTCCGCGTCAGCGCCGGGCCGCCTTGTCGATCGCCTGCGCGAGCTCCCGGGCGTCTAGTTGGATGGGGGGTCTCGAAGGGCCCCCCAAGCCCCCCAAGCGCTCGGCAGCGCCCCGGCAAGGCCGTGGCGCTCCTCGATATTCCGACCAAGCGCTCGGCAGCGCCCCGGCAAAGCCGTGGCGCTCCTCGATATTCCGACAGGCTCCTAGCGCGTCGAGGGGCTGCAGCGGCGCGTAGACGGCGCGCAGCGCGAAGCCGAGGCCGTTCCATCCCTCCGGCATGGCGGGATCGAGCCGGAGCGCGTCGCGATACGCCCGCTCCGCGCCCGCCCAGTCGTTCTTCTTGGCGAGCGCGAGCCCGTCGTTGAAGCGCGACTGCGCGCTCACGGCAGGCGCGCCGGGCGGCACCGACACGGGATCGCTCTCCGCCGCGCGGGCGGCGGCCACCGGCATCAGAAACAGGACGAGAACGAGCAGCAGCGTCATACGGCCTCCCGGGGCGCGGGTGTCACGCCGCGCTGATCCTATCATGTAGCGCCGGCGCCGCCGGGGAGCGGCGGCGCCGCGCGTGGCCGCCCGCGCGTGATCCTGTATGATCCGCGCCATGAATCTGGCGCGGCTCGGGGAAGAGAGCGTGGAGCGCTTCGGCGAGTACGTGTCGCTCGCGTTCGAGGACCGCGAGTACACGAACGTCGAGCAGCAGCGCGCCGCGAGCCGGCTTGCCCACGCGCTCACGCGGCTGGGGGTGGCGGAGGGCGACCGTGTGGTGGTGATGCTGCCGAATTGCCCCGAAGTCTTGCAATCGTACGCCGCCATCCTCAAGGCGGGCGCCGTCATCGTCCCCGTCGTGTTCCTGCTCAGTCCCGAGGAGGTGCGGCACATCCTCGCCGATTCCGAGGCGAAGGTGGTGATCACCTCGGAGGCGCTCGCCGCCAAGGTGGAGGGCTGGCCGGGCACGGTGATCATGGTGGGCGGCGGCGGAAGCGGACTCGCGTACGCGGACCTCGTCGCCGCCGAGAGCGACCCCTTCACCACGCGCGAGCGCGGCGACGCCGACCTCGCCGTCATCCTGTATACGGCGGGCACCACGGGCCGTCCCAAGGGCGTGGCGCTGTCGCACGGCAATCTCGCCGCCAACGCGCGCGCCTCCGCGAGCCTGTACGAGCTGGACCGCACGCAGTGGGCGCTCGCCGTGCTGCCGCTCTCGCACTCCTACGGCCTCACGGTGATGAACGCGGGCAACCTCCTCGGCACCAAGGCCGTCCTCCTGCGCTGGTTCAACCCGGAGCTCGTGCTGGAGACCATCCAGCGCTATCGCGTGCAGGCGATGGCGGGGGTGCCCACGATGTACGTCTATCTGCTGAATTATCCCGGCGGCGAACGCTTCGACACCTCCTCGGTGCGCGTGTGGGGATCCGGGGCGGCCCCGCTGCCCACCGAGATCGTGGAGCCTTTCGAGCACAAGTTCGGCGGCACGCTGATGGAAGGCTACGGGCTCACCGA
>CAYQQT010000570.1:0-3050 GCA_964419375.1 uncultured bacterium | reverse complement strand
CGGGCGCGGGGAACGCTGCTCATCTGGGCCTTCCTCGCGCCCTCGCTCGCGATCTTCCTGCTCTACCGCATCCTGCCTCTCCTCTGGAACGCGGTCCTCTCGCTGCACACGTGGTCGCCGTTCCGCCCGCGCGCCTTCGCGGGGCTCATCCACTACGAGGAGATGCTCTTCCACGACGAGATCTTCTGGAAGAGCCTGTGGAACACGGCCGTCTTCATGTCGAGCGCGCCCATCGCCATCGCGCTCGCGCTCGGACTCGCTCTCCTCGTGGACACGCGCATTCGCGGGCGGGGTGTCTACCGCGCCATCATCTTCCTGTCCTATCCGCTGATGACGGTGGCGGTCGGCATCATCTGGCGCTGGCTGTACGACGAGAAGGTGGGGCTCATCAACTACGTGCTGCTCTCGCTGGGGCTCACCACCCGGCGCATCGCCTTCCTCGACTCCTACGAGTGGGCGATGCCCTCGGTGGTGGTGGCCGCGGTGTGGCAGATCGTCGGCTTCTTCATGGTCATCCTGCTCGCCGGCCTGCAGAACATCCCCCCCAATCTCCAGGAGGCGGCGGCCCTGGACGGCGCCTCGGGCTGGCAGCGCTTCCGCCGCATCACGCTGCCGCTGCTGCGGCCGGCCATCTTCCTCTGCTTGATGATCGGCATCATCAACTCGTTCACGAGCTTCGACCTCATCTACGTGATGACGGGCGGGGGGCCCAATTACGCGACGGAGGTGCTGATCACCTACATCTACCGGGCGGCTTTCGTGCTGTCGAAGTTCGACTACGCGGCGGCGCTCACGGTGGTGCTCTTCGTCTTTCTGCTCGGGCTCACGTGGCTGGCGAACCGGGTGGCCGGCGGCGAAGCGGGCGCGGTCGATGCGGCCGAGTAGGGCGGCCGCGGTGCACGGCGCGCTCGTCGCCGTCTCGGTGGCGATGCTGGTGCCCTTCTACTGGGTGCTGAAGACGAGCCTCACCGGCGAGAACATCTTCCAGTACCCGCCCGCCATCCTGCCGCGGGCCGTCCACCCCTTCTATTACGTGGACGTCTGGTACTACATCCCCTTCGTCCGCTACGTGACCAACAGCGTGATCGTCTCCGCCATTGTCGTGGCCGCCAACCTCGTCTTCAACGCGCTCGCCGCCTACGCGCTCACCCTGCGCTTTTCGGGCAAGCGGGCCATCATCCTGCTCCTGCTGAGCTGCATGCTCATTCCCTTCCAGGCGACGATCATCCCCGCCTACCTGATCACCAAGGAGCTGTACCTGCTCAACACGCACCTGGGGCTGGCGCTGCCGCTCTGCTCGACGATCGTGTGCATCTTCGTGTTCAAGGCGAGCTTCGACGCCGTCCCGCGCTCGCTCATCGACGCCGCCCGCATCGACGGCCTGCCGGAGTGGCGCATCATCCGCCACGTGATGCTGCCGCTGTCGACCTCCGCCGTCGCCACCAACGTGATCCTGTCGTTCATCTGGTCGTGGAACAGCTTCCTGTGGCCGCTCATCGTCATCCGCAACCCGGAGCTGCAGACGCTGCCGCTCGGGCTCTCGACGTTCCTGAGCTACATGGAGAACACCACCGGCGCCCTCTACGCCTTCTGCATCATGGTGCTCGTGCCGGGCATCGCCCTCTTCCTCCTCGAGCAGCGCCGCTTCATCGAGGGGCTCACGTCGGGAGCGACCAAAGGGTAGTCATGCGATACCTGCTCGTGCTGGCAGTGAGCGCGGTGCTGGTCCTGGGCTGGAACGCCTGGATCGCGCTGCACGACGACGGCATCGTGCGCGGGCGGGTGGTGCAGGCGGACGGGCGGCCCGTCGCCGGCGCCGCGGTGAGCTTCTGGGAGAAGACGCTGACGACCCTCGAGCGCCGCACCGCCACCGAAAGCGGGCCCGACGGCGGCTTCGCGTTCACCGGGCAGGCGGCGCATCACTTCGCGCTCCAGGCGGAGAAGAGCGGCCTCGGCGCCTCGCCGCGCACGCTCTACCGCCGCTACTTCCGGGGCCAGAACCTCGTGGTGGACGAGCCCCTACGCCTGCGCCGCGGACCGTGAGCGGTGCCGCCACAGCTCGCGCAGCGGGCGGAAGCCGATCACCTCGAGGTCCTGCCCGGCGAGCCACTCGCGAAAGGCGGCGCCGGAGAAGATCCGGTACTCGTCCGTGCGCCAGTGTGCGCGCGGCGGCACGATCGTCTCGATGTCGCCGGGGGCGTTGGGATGCACTGACAGGAACGTGAGGCCGGTGGGCACCGTGCCGATCATCGCGCGGTAGGCGGCATCGCTCTCGGCCGACGGCACGCCCGGTGTCATCCGGAACTCGTCCACGAGCGGCATGCCGTGTGACTCCGCCCGTTGCGCCGCCGCCCGCATCGAATCCGGCAAGATCTCGAGCTTCAGCTCGTTCAGGAACGTCTCCGGCCGCCGCGGCAGCAGCACGGGCACGCGGTAGCGCTCGCCGAGCCGCACGTAGACGTCCAGCAGGTCGGGCAGGAAGCTTGCGCCCATGTGCGTGTCCAGGTGCGTGACGTCGATGCCGGCCGCGAGCGCCCGCTCCACCTGCGCCGTCAGCTCAACTTCTACGGCTTCCGGACTCGGGCGGGCGGCGGCGAGCGCTTTCAGATTGCGCCAGAAGTAGCCGTGATCGTCGAGCAGGCCTGAGGCCCGGCTCGTGGTCGTGAGCGGGCGCCAGCGATAGTGCGGCCATTCGCTGGTGAGCGTCAGGTGGATGCCGAGGTCCACGTCGCTGCGCGCCGCCGCCTGCTCGGCGACCTCGCTGAACCACGGGCAGGGGACCATGACGGAGCCGCACGTGATGAACCCGGCGCCGGCCAGCTCGAAGAAGGCGCGGTTGGCGCCGTGGCACATGCCGACGTCGTCCTGGTGGGGGATGACGGCGCGACGGCCCGGGGCAAGGCCGAGCGCGGAGAGGACTTCGTTTGGCATCGAGCCATTGTAGACTTCTGGAAAAGGGAGATGCCGATGCCGTTCGCCCCCGACCACGACGTCCCCATCCCGTACATGCAGCGCACGCGCGACTACTACGTTGCGCTCGGGTTCGGCAA
>CAYQQT010000569.1:0-3053 GCA_964419375.1 uncultured bacterium | reverse complement strand
GGTCACGTACACCGGGATGAACTTCTTGCCGTTGTGCACGGCGAGGGTGTGACCGACGAACTCCGGCGAGATCGTCGAGCGGCGCGCCCAGGTCTTGAGGACCTTCTTCTGGCGCGTGCGGTTGAGCTCGTCGATCCGCTCCATCAACTTCTCGTCGATGAACGGCCCCTTCTTCAGCGAACGTCCCATGCGCGCGCTCCTACTTCTTCCGCCGGGTGATGATGTCGCGGTCGGATGGCCGCGCGCCGCGACGGGTCTTGTAGCCCTTGGTGGGCTTGCCCCACGGGGTCATCGGATGGTTGCCCTTGCCCTTGCCCTCGCCGCCGCCCATCGGGTGGTCGACGGGGTTCATCACGGTGCCGCGCACGGTGGGCCGGAACCCCTTCCAGCGCGTGCGCCCCGCCTTGCCCACGGACACGTTCTCGTGATCGAGATTGCCCACCTGACCGACGGTGGCCATGCACTCGACGGCCACGCGCCGCACCTCGCCCGAGGGCAGCTTGAGGGTGGCGCGATCGCCTTCCTTGGCGAGCAATTGCGCCTGCGCGCCCGCGCTGCGGCACATCTGGGCGCCACGGCCCGGCTGCAACTCGACGTTGTGCACGAGGGTGCCCACGGGAATGTTGCGGATGGGCAGCGCATTGCCGGGCAGGATATCCGCCTGCGGCCCCGACATGACGACGTCGTCCACCTTGATCCCGTTGGGCGCGATGATGTACCGCTTCTCGCCGTCACGGTAGAAGAGCAGCGCCAGCCGCGCGGAGCGGTTGGGATCATATTCGATCGCGGCCACGCGCGCGGGGATGCCGATCTTGTCGCGGCGAAAATCCACGTCGCGCAGCATGCGCTTGTGCCCGCCGCCGCGATGGCGCACCGTGATGCGCCCGGCCCCGTTGCGGCCGTTCGTGCGTGTCTTCGGCGTGAGGAGGCTCTTCTCCGGCGTCGACTTGGTGATCTCATCGTACGTGAGGTACGTGAGATACCGCCGCGCAGGCGACGTCGGCTTGACCGTACGGATACCCATGCTTCTACGCTCCCTCGACGAGATCGATCTTGTGTCCGGGTGCCAGCGTCACGATGGCCTTCTTCCAGTCCGCCCGGCGGCCCTGGTGGCGGCCCATCCGCTTCAGCTTTCCTTCGAAGGACGCGGTGCGCACGGCGGAGACCTTCACGTTGAAGACGCTCTCCACCGCGGCGCGGATCTCGACCTTGTTGGCGTCGGGCCGCACGCGGAAGGCCACTGTGTTCTGCTCTTCCTTCTGCCGCATGCTCTTTTCCGTCATCAGCGGCCTGATGAGCACCTCGCGGGGATCCCGGCTCATTGTGCGAGCGCCTCCTCGAGCGCGAGCAGTCCCGCGCGCTCGAACACCACCTGCGCGGCGCGCAGGAGCTGGTAGACGGACACGTGGCTCGGCGTCTCCACCGTGATCCACGGCACGTTGCGCGCGGCCCGGGCCACGTCGGCGCCGAGCGTCTGCACCACGACGAGCGTGGGCGCCTGCGGCAGGCCGAAGGCGGCCAGCGTGGCCACGAGGCTCTTCGTCCTGCCGCCCTCGACAGCCACGGACTCCACCACCTTCAGCTCGCCGGCGGCCAGCTTGGCGGCGACGGCGGCGCGCAGCGCCTCCCGGCGCATCTGCCGCGGCATGGCCTTGTCGTAGCTGCGCGGCGTGGGGCCGAAGGGCTTGCCGCCGCCCTTCCACTGCGTGGCGCGGATGGAGCCCTGGCGCGCGCGTCCCGTGCCCTTCTGCTTCCACGGCTTGCGCCCGCCGCCCGACACCTCGCTGCGGCCCTTGGTGTCGTGAGTGCCCGCGCGACGATCGGCGAGCTCGCGCACCACCGCCTGGTGGAGCAGCGGCACGCGCACCTCGGTGCCGAAGACCTCCGCCTTCAGCTCCAGCGTGCTCTTCTCCTTGCCCTTCGCGTCCAGGACCTTGACGGTCGGCATTATTTCTTGCCGGCGGCTTTCTCGGGCTTGGCGGCCACCGTGCCCTGCTGCTGCTGCTTCGTGGTCTTCACGCTCTTGCGCACGAGGACGACGGAGCCGTTGGCCCCCGGCACCGCGCCGCGGATGAGGAGCAGGTTTTGCTCCGGCAGCACGCGCGCCACCCTCACGTTCAGCACCGTGCGCTGGTCGCCGCCCATCCGCCCCGGCAGGTGGTGGCCCGGCCACACGCGCGAGGGATCGGAGGAGGCGCCGATGGAGCCCGGGGCGCGGTGGAACATCGAGCCGTGCGACTCCTCGCCGCCACGCCAGTGGTGGCGCTTGACGCCGCCCTGGAAGCCCTTGCCCTTCGTCACGCCCACCACGTCGACGAACTCGCCGGGCGTGAAGAGGTCCACGCCGATCGTCTGCCCCACCTCGTACGGCTTGTCCGGCTTGTCCAGCCGCACCTCGCGCAGCACGCGCGTGGGCGCCACGTTCGCCTTCTTGAAGTGGCCCGCCTCGGGCTTGGACACCTTCTTCTTGTTCGCCTCGAATCCGAGCTGCAGGGCATCGTAGCCGTGCTGCGCCTTCGTGCGCACGGCCACGATCGTGTTCGGCGCCGCCTGCACCACGGTGACGGGAATCTGGTTGCCGTCGTCACCGAAGATCTGCGTCATGCCGACCTTGCGGCCGATGAGCGCTTCTTTCCTTGCCATGTCCAGGTCCTTAGAGCTTGATTTCGACGTCGACGCCAGCGGGCAGATCGAGCTTCATGAGCGAGTCCACCGTCTGCGGCGTGGGGTCCACGATGTCGAGCAGCCGCTTGTGGGTGCGCATCTCGAACTGCTCGCGCGACGTCTTGTCGACGTGAGGCGAGCGCAGCACCGTCCAGCGGTTGATCATGGTGGGCAGCAGCACGGGGCCCGCCACGCGCGCGCCCGTGCGGCGCACCGTCTCCACGATCTCCTTCACCGAGCGGTCGAGGAGACGATGGTCGTACGCCTTGAGGCGGATGCGGATCTTCTGATCGGCGGCCAGAGTCACCATGGTCCTAGTCCGCCACGATCTCGGTGACCACGCCCGCGCCCACCGTCCGCCCACCCTCGCGGATCGCGAAGCGCAGCTC
>CAYQQT010000568.1:0-3064 GCA_964419375.1 uncultured bacterium | reverse complement strand
GGGCCTGACGAATGACCCGGCCTCGGCGGCGTGGCGGCGTTGCGGGCACGGCGCTCGGCGTTGGCCTTCGCGCGCTGCCGGTCGTCGGACTTGCGCGCGCGGATGGCGGCGATACGCTCGGCGAGGGGGATCTCCAGCTTCTCGGTGGGCCGCGTCTTGTAATCGAAATCGGGCAGGAGGACGCGCGGCAGGCGCTTGCCGACGGCGCGCTCGATGGCGGCCAGCTCGCCTTCCTCGTCCGGCGCCACGAAGGTGAAGGCGTCGCCCACGGCGCCCGCGCGCGCCGTGCGACCCACCCGGTGGATGTAGTCGTCGGGCACGTTGGGCACGTCGAAGTTGATGACGTGGCTCAGCTCGTCGATGTCGATGCCGCGCGCGGCGATGTCGGTGGCCACGAGCACGCGGAAGCGGCCGCTCTTGAACCCCGCCAGCGCCTGCGTTCGCTGCGGCTGGCTGCGGTTGCCGTGAATGCGCTCGCACGGCACGTGGTGGCGGGTCAGGAAGTCGGCGAGCCGGTTGGCGCGGTGCTTGGTGCGCGTGAACGTGAGCACGCTGCGCAGGGCATTGCGCTCGAGGAGGGCCAGGAAGAGCGCGGGCTTGAGGTCCTGCGACACCGGGTAGACCGCCTGCGTGATGCCGACGGCGGGGGCCGGCTTGCGCTCCAGGTTGATGGTCGCGGGCTGGCGCAGCATCTCGCGCGTGAGCGTCTGGATGGGCGGCGGCATCGTCGCGGAGAAGAACAGGGTCTGCCGCCGCGCGGGCAGGTGCTTGAGGATGCGGCGGATGTCGGGCAGGAAGCCCATGTCCAGCATCCGGTCCGCCTCGTCGAGGACGAGCACCTCGAGCCCTTCCAGGCGCGCGTAGGGGAAGCGGAAGTGGTCGAGGAGCCGGCCCGGGGTGGCGACGATGACGTCGACGCCGCTGCGGAAGGCGTGCTCCTGCGGGCCCATCCCGACGCCGCCGAAGACGGCCGCGCCCGACAGCGGCGTGTGCACGGCGAGCTGGTTGAGATGCTCGTCGATCTGCGCCGCCAGCTCCCGCGTGGGCGTGACCACCAGCGCGCGGGTGACGCCGCGGCGCTTGTCCATGAGGCGGTGCAGGATGGGCAGCACGAAGGCCGCCGTCTTGCCGCTGCCCGTCATCGCGCACGCCAGCACGTCGCGACCCTCGAGGGCGGGGGGAATGGCGTCGGTCTGGATCGGGGTGGGCCGGGTGAATCCGAGTTCTTTGACTCCGCGCAACAGGTCCGGGTGCAATCCGAATGTCGAGAAGGGCATCGCTCAAGAATCTCACAGTTCCCGATGGCCCGGGGTCCGGCGCCCCCGTCCCGCGGCTGACGGCACGCAGCCTGCATCCACACGGCAACGTGACCACTCCCGTGTCGCCGTGGAAGCTGGGCGGACTCTCCCTCAAGGAGCTCGCAACGCGCGTGTGGAGCGAGTTCTCGGAGGACAAGGTCACCGACCGCGGCGCGGCACTGGCCTATTACTTTCTCTTCGCACTGTTCCCCGCGTTGCTGTTTATGACCTCGCTGCTTGGCATGCTGCCCATTCCCCACCTGATGGACACGCTCCTGGGGTACATGAGCCGGGCGCTGCCGGGGGACGCGGCCTCCATCCTGCATAAGACGCTCACGGAGGTCGTGACGGGCGCCAAGACCAGCCTGCTGTCGTTCGGCGCCCTCGCCGCGCTGTGGGCGGGCTCCAACGGCATGGCGTCCATCATGACGGCGCTCAACATCGCCTACGACGCCGAGGAGACCCGCCCCGTCTGGAAGCGCAAGCTGCTGGCGCTCGGCCTCACCTTCGGGTTCGCCATCTTCATCCTGAGCGCGGTCGTGCTCATGGTGTTCGGGCCGAAGCTGGGGGGGATGGTGGCGGGCTGGGTGGGGCTCGGCGAGGTGTTCAAGCTCGCGTGGAACATCATCAGCATCCCCCTCGTGATGTCTCTGGTGGCGGTCGGCATCGCGCTCGTCTACTACTTCGCGCCCAACGTCGAGCAGAAGTGGGCCTGGGTCACGCCCGGCTCCGCGGTGGCGCTCGTGGTGTGGCTGGCGATGTCGGCGGGGCTGCGCTACTACGTGTCCAACTTCGGAAATTACAACGCGACGTACGGCTCCATCGGCGGCGTTATCCTCCTGATGCTGTGGCTCTATCTCTCCGGCGTGGTGCTGCTCCTCGGCGCCGAGGTGAATGCGGAGATCGAGCACGCGGCCGTCGCGCGCGGTGACGCCACCGCCAAGCTGCCCGGCGAGAAGGAAGCGCCCGCCAAAGAGGGCAAGGCCGGCCAGGTGGGCGGCGGCGACAACGTTGTCGATCTGCGCACGCGAATCCCCGTGCTGCCGATGACGACGGAGGTGGGCCACCTCGTGCGGCTGCGCGTCGAGATGACGGTGGCGCAGACGAAGGGCGCGCTCGTGTCCGCCGGGGTGTCGGTGGCGGTGGCGATGGCCTCGGTCATCGTCCTCGTCACCGCCGTCACGGTGCTCATCGCGGGCGCCTTCGCGCCTGTCTTCCACGCAGAGTGGCAGCCGCTGGTGGCGGTGGGCGGCGGCGCCTTCCTGCTCGGGGCGGGTGGTCTGGGATGGAGCGTGAGCCGGCTGCGTGGCCTCGGTGATGTCCCGCGGCGGACCGTGGAGTCGATGAGGGAGGACTGGCGATGGCTCGAGACCCGGCTGAGATCAGGGCTGACGTCGAGGTAGCGGCCGACGCCCTTGCGCCGTGGATGCCGCTGCTCCTGCTCGGCGCCGGCGTGGTGGCGGGCTGGATGCTGCGCCGTCAGCCCGTGAGGAAAGTGGCGAACAAGGGGGTCGGCATCGTGAACCGCTCGCTGCAGGTGGCCTCCGCCATCGCCGCCTTCCAGCGCTTCCGCGACAAGGCGGCCTGAGACGCTTCAGCGGCCCTGCCACTGCGCGGGCCGCTTCTCGAGGAAGGCCCGCACGCCCTCCTGGAAATCCTGGCTGAGATAGCAGGACAGGATCAGGTCTTCCAGATTGCGCGGCGCCATCGCCGCGATCACCCGCCGCGTGGCTTCCTTGGCGGCGGCGAGGGTGAGGGGAGCCAGC
>CAYQQT010000567.1:0-3070 GCA_964419375.1 uncultured bacterium | reverse complement strand
TGGAGCGCGCGATGCCGGACGTGCTCGGCATCGAGACGGTCTCGTCGGAGGAGTTCCTCCGCTGGCACGTCGAGCGCTCGCTGCACGCGATGGGCGCGGCCACCGACACGGACCTGAGCCGCTATCTCACCTTTCCGAAGTTTGTGCCGGGTGCGCGCCGCGCGGCGCTGCGCGCGATGGTCGAGCGGGGCGAGGTGACGGAGGTCCAGGTGGAAGGATCGTCCGCGCGCTGGCTTGCGCTCACGCGTGACCTGCCATTCCTCGCGCGCGCGCGGCGGGTAGACTCGCCGTCGCGGTCCACCACGCTCCTGTCGCCCTTCGACTCGCTCCTGTGGTATCGCGACCGGGTGGCGCGCCTCTTCGCCTTCGACTACCGCATCGAGGTGTACACGCCGGGCCCGCAGCGCGTGCACGGCTACTACACGCTGCCCATTCTGCATCACGGGCACCTCATCGGCCGGCTCGACGCCAAGGCGCATCGCGCCGAGCGCCGGCTGGAAGTCCGTCACGTGCATTTCGAGGGCTGGTTCGCCGCAGGCAAGCCGGCGCCGGCGGGCTCCGCCACGCTCGATCAGGACGAGGCGCTCGCGGGAGTGGCGGAGGCGCTCCGCTCGCTGGCCGTCTTCGTGCGCGCCGGCACGGTCGTCCTCCGGCGCGTGACCCCGCACCGCTTGCGGGCGCCGCTGGCGCGGGTGATGCGCGGGGTGGCGACCGAGCGTTGCTAAGGCCGGAATTCACCCGCCGCCGACGGCGGTCGGCTGGAATGACAGGTTAGCCTGTTGACCAAGATAACGCGCGACCAGGTCCGAAAACTCTTGCGTGTCCGCGGCGTCACGCACGTAGCTTGGATGGCGAATGCCGACAACCAACGTGGCCACGTCCTCTTCCCCAAGGCGGAACTTCACGTCAGCCCACTTGAAAGAAGGGAACTTCCTGCCAGGAACAGCAGGATGGCAGTAAATGGAGCCGACCTCGTTCGCCTTACCCCGGAAAAATGAAAATGCACTAGCGTCTTCGGCGTACCCAAGGCTTAGGATGACCCTTGGCCGAACTTGCGAGAGGAAGAACTGATGTATTGGCCAACAAGCATCGAATGCCTTGGTCAAAGAGAGCCTCGTCTCTTGGCGAAAGCTATCGGCACTGTCCGATTTTGCAAAGATCGCGTTGGTCGCGAAGACGCTCCGCGGATCTGCGCCCGGCTGAGCTCTCTCAATGATTTTCTGCACGGCCTTCTGGTGACGCGCGGTACCGCGAGGGCAGTTGCAGTTCGCGCCCGCTTGCAGCGCATAGCAATCGACGTTCCAGCACCGCTTTCCCCAGCATTGGTTCAGGAATGCGGAGTATGAGTCCAGCGACCAGTTGGCAACATGATTCCGAATTGTTGGATAGGAACTCCCACATCCAGGATTGAGGCCGACCAAATAGAAGTCGCCGCGAGCGAGCGAGAGCATGCCGGTCGAGAATACTTCGCCGGGAAGAGCAGCAAAGTTCCCCGGCATTTGATCGAGAAGCTGGAGGATCTGGGCTTTCAGATTGAGTGATGTCGTTGAAAGCATTGCCTAGGCAGGCCAACGACGACGCTCAGCGGCCGGAGCGAGCAACGCGAGCCCCGGTCCGCTGAAACGGCTTGTTCGACGAGATCCGGCGCTTGGTGGACCCCGGTGTTGCTCTCCACGCACGCTTTGCTTTCTGCGGCAGGTCGACGAACACGAAGTAGTCAGCAGGATAGAGGTAGTCTTCGCCGGACTCGTCGATAACCCGCACGTAGCCGGTAGTCTCCGCGTCCTTGTCGTGCAGCACGCGGTAGACCTTGCGGATGTCGAGGTCTTCGGCTCCTCGATTCTCGACGCAGATAGCGAACCCCTTCTCACGTGTCGGCATGGCTCAGTCTAAGAACCTCTTGATCTTGTGACGAACACGTCCGATTCCATGCGCCTCGTACCAGTGGATCTCGGCACGCCGCAACTCGCCGCTGGCGATGCGGACAGTGGCGATGCCCTTGAGTTTACGCCAGCGACCCTGACCGTACTGCCTACGCAGCCGCGAAAGCTTACGAATCGACCTCCCAGCCGCGATTGTCTCCATGTCGGTGACTGGTCCGACGATCTCGAAGTACATTGGGCCTCATCGCTGTCGGAGTCGGCGAACTAGGATTCGGCTCTTGGAGAGGGGGTGGGCTTCCGGGTGTTCGGGCAGACGACGACTCGCTTCACCGACCGCGACTGCGAACTCGGCTGAGGACCTCGTCCCAGGGGATGCCGACCGGTCCCTCAGCATCAAGATCATCCAGGCGCCGGTCGAGCTCTTCGCGCTGGGCGTCCGTGAGCGGGATTGCCTCAGGCGTAGCCGCCAAGCTGTCCCACAGCTGCTCCAACAGGCTGAGCCGCTCCTCCGTTGTCAGTGCCGCGATGTCGAGTTGTGGCTTGCTCATGCCGAGAGTATAACCTCGCCCTTTGACCGCCCAGACCTCCGCGGCGTGACACCCCGCCGCCTGCGCGCGCCGCTGGCTCGGCTGACGCGCGGCGGCGACCTAGGTCTTCGCGGCCTGCCCCAGCGCGCGGCGCGCCAGCTCGAGCACGGCCGCCGGCGCCTTGGCGGGTGAGCCGCACGCGTGAGGCGGGTCGGGATCGTACTCGATCACGAGCTGGATGGTCTGCGCTACCTCGGGGCCGGCGATGGCCTCTGCCAGCCGCAGCGCCATGTCGATTCCCGCCGACACGCCGGCGCCGGTGATGACTTTGCCGTCGAATACCACGCGCTCGCTCACCGGCACCGCGCCGAGCTTCTGCAGCGCATCGAGAGCGCTCCAGTGCGTCGTGGCTTTCAGCCCGCGCAGGATGCCGGCGGCGCCGAGGATCAGGGAGCCGGTGCAGACCGACGTCGTCCACGTCGTGGTGGCGTGTACGGCGCGCAGCCACGCGAGCACCTGCTCGTCCTTCATCACGGGCCGCACGTCGCTCCCGCCGGGCACCATGACCACGTCGGGCCGCGTGACGTCATCCAGCTTGAAGTCCGCCATCATGCCGAGCCGGGAGTCCGAGCGGATGAGGCGCGCCTCCGCCGCCACCCA
>CAYQQT010000566.1:0-3072 GCA_964419375.1 uncultured bacterium | reverse complement strand
CGGTGGACGTCCGTCCACCGGCACGGCTTTGTGAAGATGACGCTCGCGCCTGCTTGCAGCGCCCGCGTCACCGCGGGTTCGCCCTCGCCCGTGATGACGACGACCTCGATGCCGCCTCGTGCCTCGGCGACCATCGCGCGAATGAGCGCGTCGCCGGGCATATCCGGCAGGCCGAGATCGGTCATGACGACGTTGAACGGCTGGCTGCGGAAGGCGGCCAGAGCGTCCCGCCCGTTCGCCGCTCCGACGGCCTCGGCGCCGTCCAACCGCAGCAGCGTGACGAAGAGCTCGCGAACATCAGGCGAGTCTTCGACGACGAGAACGCGACATCCCCTTATGCCCATCGCACCCACACGGAGCCCATGACCACGCAAGTGTGATGCCGACGACTCGCACCTCCGTGGTCAGGCGGGCGTGGTGCGCGATCGGACGGGCGCCCGACGGGTGCGGCCGCTCACGGGCCGCTCCAGTCGAACGGAATGTGCTTGCTGGAATTCGTCGGCGTCCACGCCCATTTGTAACCAAAGGCATCGACGGTGCACGCCGTCGACTTCCCCCACGTCACGACCTGCCCGGGGCCGGTCTCGGACCCCGGCGGGTTGATGAGCTGCGGGTACGTGCCCGGCACGCTCGTCGGCCCCGTCAGGGCTTTCGCCCAGGCCTTCACCTTGCCGGCGATCTCCGCGCCCCAATGGGCGCGGTCGGGTGCGATCTCGAAGGTGATCCGCGCGCGCTCCACGCCGACGACCTGCCGGCCCTCGGTGAAGAGCGCCGCCACCTGCGCCGGAAATCCTCCCGCACGCCCGCCGAAGATGATCGGCAGCGCGTCCGCCTGCCGCGCATCCGCGCGCTCGTCGATGAAGATGCCGGCCGCGCCTTTGGCCCGGCCCGCCCACAGGTCACCCTCCCATTTGCCCACGCGGATGAAGCTCAGACCGTCGAGAGAGGTATCGCCGTAGTGGCCGCGACGGATGTGCCAGAAGAGGACGGACTCGCAGTATCCATTGTCGGGGGGCTGGGCGAACGTGCAGGGGCACGGGATCGCGCAACTGCAGTTGTCGAACCAGTCGCCCACGATGTGCCAGGCTGGGATGTCGGGCATGAGCCATCCTACCCCGGGCCGACGCCAAGCCGGGCGTCAGGCCGCGGCGAAGCCGAGGTGCAGGGCGGAGTGAACGACGAGGCGGGCCGCCGCGAAGTCATACGGGCGCGTGAGCAGCCCCGCCAGGTTCGGCATGTCGAGCGGCGGAAGCGGCATCGACCGGTCGCGCGTGAGAATGAACGGCACCCGGTCCACCCCGGGCCGCGCGCGCAGGTTGCAGAGAATGACGCTCGGCTCGTCACAGGTCAGGACCGCCACCGTCACCAGGACCGATGTGGACGCACGCCGCATGCCCACCGTTTGACACTCTCGTGCTTTGCCGGGACAATCGCCTCGCCCAAGCCACTGGAAGGAGACGCGCCATGCGCATCACGCCGCTCCAGCCCCACCTCGCCGCGCGCGTGGACGACGTCGACCTCGCGGCACCGCTCGACGAGCGCGCATTCCAGCGGATCTACGACGCGTTCCAGGACCATTCCGTGCTCGTCTTCAGCGGCCAGCGGCTCACGGACGCCGAGCAGATGGCGTTCAGCACGCGCTTCGGCCCGCTGGAGACGACCATCAAGGCGCCCGGCAAGGAGAACCGGTACGACAAGCACCTCGTCGACCTCTCCAACCTCGATCCCGACGCCGGCAATCGCCTGATGGACTGGTCGGATCGGCGGATGCTCTACCAGTCGGGCAACCAGCTGTGGCACAGCGACTCCTCGTTCAAGCCGGTGCCCGCCTACGCCTCCCTGCTGTCGGCGCGCGAAGTGCCACCGGTCGGCGGCGAGACGGAGTTCGCGAGCCTGCGCCACGCGTGGGCCACCCTGCCCGCCGACGTGCAGCGCCGGGTGGAGGGCCGGGTGGCCGTGCACAGCATCCTCTACTCGCGCAGCACGATCGCCCCCGGCCTCTTCGATCCCGAGCACGAGCGGGACTTGCCGCCCGTCCGCCAGGCGCTCGTGCGCGCCAATCCCGACCACGGCCGCAAGGCCGTCTACATCGGCTCGCACGCGTGGTACATCGAGGGCCTCGACGACGGTGAGTCGCGCCGGCTGCTCGACGACCTGCTCGCCCACGCCACGCGGCCGGAGGGTGTCTACGCGCACCGCTGGCGCCAGTTCGATCTCGTCATGTGGGACAACCGCGCCGTGCTGCACCGCGGCCGGCCCTGGGATTCCGCGCGCTACCCGCGCGTGATGCGTCGCACGACGGTGGCGGGTGAGGGTCCGACAGCGGAGCCGCCGTTCGCCACCCGCACCCCGGCGTGGAACGGCATCATCCCCGAGGGCGTGGGCGCCGCTGCTACGCGATGATTCGACATGGGGGCCTAGAAGGGCCCCCAAGCCCCCGACGGTGAAGGGTCCGTGACATTCACCACGCAGGACTGGACGACCTGGCTCTCCTACGGGCTGGCGACGGCGATCGTCGTCGTGATCCTGCTCGTCCTCGTCATCGGCCGGAAGAACCGGGCCTTCATGCCCGGCGACGTCTTTCGCGCGAGCAAGTGGACGCGCGGCAATCACCTGTTCCCCACGCAGGTCGCCATCACGTCCACCAGCGTCGTGCAGCACCGGCCGCGCTGGCTCGGCAAGCGGGAGGAGTCGATCCACATCGCGCACGTGGCCTCCGTCAAGGTGGAGACGAACCTCGTCTTCGCGGACGTCGTCATCGAGACGAGTGGCGGCTCGGAGCCCATCCGGTGTCACGGCCATCACAAGGGCGACGCCGCGCGCATGAAGCAGCTCATCGAGCAGCATCAGACCGACCAGTACCGGCCGCGGACAGCCGCGGCGCCGGAGGCTGCCGGCGCCACGCGCGCCTGTCCCTTCTGTGCCGAGACGATCAAGGCGGAGGCGCGCGTGTGCCGGTACTGCGGGCGCGACGTACCGCCCGCACCCGCCTAGCCTGGATGATTCATGAGCGACGCGCGCGCCGTCGGCGGGTCCTGTCGCCGGGGTGGCGCCCGGTCCGCCGGGCTCCGT
>CAYQQT010000565.1:0-3087 GCA_964419375.1 uncultured bacterium | reverse complement strand
CTCGATGCCCCCCAACGCTCGGCCGCGTCCCGGGAAACCCGGGACGCGCCTCGATGCCCCCCAACGCTCGGCCGCGTCCCGGGAAACCCGGGACGCGCCTCGATATTCCGACGGGCTCCCAGGTAACACCGGCTCGAACGAGCGCCCGCCATCGGGGGGCTTGGGGGGCCCTTCGAGGCCCCCCATCTACCCAATCCCGAACGCGTCCAGCCCCGTGATATCGCGCCCCACAATGAGGACGTGTATGTCGTGCGTGCCCTCGTAGGTGTTGACGGTCTCGAGGTTAAGCATGTGACGGATGACGGGGTGCTCGTCGACGATGCCGGCGGCACCCATGATGTCGCGGGCGAGGCGCGCGCCGTCGAGCGCCACCTGCACGTTGTTCATCTTGGCCATCGAGACCTGCTGCGGCCGCACCTTGCCGGCGTCTTTCAGGCGGCCGAGCTGCAGGACGAGGAGCTGGGCCTTGGTGATCTCGGTGATCATCCACACCAGCTTCTGCTGCACGAGCTGGAAGGCGCCGATGGGCTTGCCGAACTGAATGCGCTCCTGGGCGTATTGCAGCGACCAGTCGTAGACCGCCATGAGGGCGCCCACCGCGCCCCACGCGATGCCGTAGCGGGCCTGGCTGAGGCACCCGAGGGGGCCGCGCAGCCCCTTGGCCTTCGGCAGCTTGTTCTCGAGCGGAATGCGACAGTCCTGGAAGGCCAGCTCCGATGTGATGGACGCTCGCATTGAAAACTTGCCGTGGATGTCCAGCGTCGAGAACCCGGGCGTGCCGCGCTCCACCAGGAAGCCGTAGATCTCGCCGTCGTCCTCCTTGGCCCACACCACCGCCACGTCCGCGATGGAGCCGTTCGTGATCCAGAGCTTGGTGCCGTTGAGAACGTAGCCGTCGCCCTTGCGCAGGGCGCGCGTCTTCATGGAGCCGGGATCGGAGCCGTGATCCGGCTCCGTGAGGGCGAAGCAGCCGATCTTCTCGCCCGTCGCCATCCCGGGCAGCCACTGCTCCTTCTGAGCGTCGGAGCCGTACGTATAGATGGGGTACATCACGAGGCCGCTCTGCACGGAGGCGGCGGAACGGAGGCCGGAGTCGCCGCGCTCGAGCTCCTGCATGATGAGGCCGTAGGCGACGTTGTTGAGGCCCGCGCACCCGTAGCCCTTGAGCGTGGCGCCGAAGACGCCCAGCTCACCGAGCCGAGGAATGAGCTTCACGGGAAACGTGCCCGCGCGGTGGTGCTCGGCGACGACGGGCAGGAACTCCGCCTCCACCCAGTCGCGCACGGTGTCGCGGATCATCCGCTCGTCCTCGGAGAGCAGATTGTCGATGTCGTAGTAGTCGACGCCCCTGAACTTTTCCATGCTTACCCCCGCAGCCGGATGGGATTGAAGTCGGTGTCGTAGTCGAAGGTGTCGAGGCGCTCCGCCCCCTTGAGCCACGCCACCGCCGCATACGTGAGGGGCGTGGCGGCGGCCTCGTACGCCACCTTGAAGAGATACTGCCCGCCCATGATGGCGGCGAGCGCGGCGGCGGGCACCGTCCCCGCGAAGGCGACCGTCACGAACACCGCGGTGTCGATCGCCTGGCCCACGACGGTGGAGCCGATGGTGCGCAGCCACAGCAACCGCCCGCGCGTGGCGATTTTCAGCCGCGCGAGCACGAAGGCATTGGCGAACTCGCCCACCAGGTAGCCGAGGAACGAGGCGAGCAGGATGCGCGGCGTGTGGCCGAAGATCTCGTGGTAGGCGGCCTCGCCCGTCCAGAACGGCGCCGGCGGCAGCGCGCCGCCCACCCAGACGGCGGCCACCATCACCGCGTTACAGGCGAAGGCGAGCCAGATCACCCGCCGCGCCGCCGCGTAGCCCCACACCTCGGTGAGGACGTCGCCGAGCACGTACGAGAGCGGAAAGATCACGATCCCCGCCGTCAGCACGACGCCGCCCACGACGATGAGTTTGCTCGCGATGATGTTCGCGGTGAGCAGACACGTGATGAAGAGGGCCGTGCAGGTGATGAAGCGCCAGCTCATGGCCGTTGAATCATACAATAGGGGCGTGAGCCCGGCCCGCCGAACGGTCATCCTCCTGAGCGGCGGCGTCGATTCCACCACGGCGCTCGCGCTCGCGCGCCGCGACGGCGCCGAGACATACGCGCTCACGTTCCAGTACGGGCAGCGCCACGCGGCGGAGATCGACGCCGCCCGCCGCGTGGCGGCCGCTCTCGGCGTCGCGCGCCACGAGATCGTCACCATCGACCTGCGCGCGTTCGGCGGCTCCGCGCTCACGGCCGCCATTCCGGTGCCGAAGGATCGCGCGACGGCGGACATGGGCGGCGACATCCCCGTCACCTACGTGCCCGCGCGCAACACGATCTTCCTGTCGTTCGCGCTCGCCTTCGCGGAGGTGGTGGGCAGCCGCGACATCGTCATCGGCGTGAACGCGCTCGACTACTCCGGCTATCCCGACTGCCGCCCCGAGTACATCGCCGCCTACGAGCGCATGGCCGCCCTCGCCACCCGCGCCTCCGTGGAAGGCGCGCCGCCGCTGCGAATCCACACGCCGCTCATCGCGATGACGAAAGCCGAGATCGTCCGCTGCGGTCTCTCGCTGGGCGTCGACTACGGCCTCACCCTCTCCTGCTACGATCCCGCGCCCGACGCCCGTCCCTGCCGCCGCTGCGACGCATGCCTGCTGCGCCGCAAGGGCTTCGAGGAAGCCGGTATCTCCGACCCCGCCGCCTAGTGCGCCTCCTCATCCTCGCCCTCGGCACCTTCGCCATCGGCACGGACAGCTTCGTCATCGCGGGCGTGCTGCCCGGGATCGCGGCCGATCTCGGCGTGTCGGTGGCCGCGGCGGGCCAGCTCGTCACGCTCTTCGCGCTCGCTTACGCCATCGCGGCCCCCGTCATGGCCACGCTCACCGCCGCCGTGCCGCGCCGGCCGCTGCTCGTGACCGCGATGGCCATCTTCACCGCCGCCAACGTCTGCGCCGCCCTCGCGCCCGGCTACGTGTGGCTCGCGCTCGCGCGAATGCTGGCCGCCGTCTCCGCCGCCGCCTACACGCCCACCGCGGGCGCGGTGGCCGCCA
>CAYQQT010000564.1:0-3088 GCA_964419375.1 uncultured bacterium | reverse complement strand
GCGCGCGCGCAGGGGCGTGAACTGCAGCGCGCCCGCGCGCGTGAAGGCGTAGGCGATCTCGCGGTACTCGTCCACGCCGGCGGCGGCGCTGCCCGCGGGGGCCACGCCGCTCTCCAGCGGCGGCAGCAGCGTCGCGGTGGGACTCTTGAACAGCGGGTACACCTCGGCCGTGATGACGAAGAGGATGGCGAGGATGGACGCGATGATGATCAGCCCGCCCACCACCACGAGGCGCGACGCCAACCGGTCGATGAGAACGCGACGGTCGGTGCGGGCCTTCGTGATGATGAGCGCGCTGACCGCCACTACTGGACCTTGTTCAGCTCTTCCCTGGCGATGGACGAGGGGATCGGGAAGTAGCCGTCCTTGACGACGACCTCCTGCCCTTCCCTGGAGACGATCAGCTTGACGAACTCACGGGTGAGCGGGTCGAGCGCCTTGCCGGGCGCCTTGTTGATGTACACGTACAGGAAGCGCGAGAGCGGGTACGAGCCTGAGTACGCGTGCTCGGGATCCGCGTCGTAGCACTTGGCGCCCTCTTTCTCGGCAAGGGGCACCGCGCGCACGCCCGCCGTTGCGTATCCGATGCCGCTGTACCCCATGGCGAAGCGGTCCACCGTCACGCCCTGCACCACGGAGGCGGAGCCCGGCTGCTCCTTGACCTCGTCCTTGAAGTCCCCGTTCTTCAGCGAGTGCTCCTTGAAGAAGCCGTACGTGCCCGACGCGGAGTTACGGCCGTACAGGCTGATGGGCTTGTTGGCCCACTCGCCGGTGAGACCGAGCTGGCCCCACGTCTTGACCTCTTCCTTGTAGCCATGGCGCCGCGACTTGGAGAAGACCGCGTCCACCTGGGCGATCGTCACGCACTTGATCGGGTTGTCCTTGTTCACGAAGACGGCGAGCGCGTCGACCGAGGTGCGGATGGGCGTCGGCTTGTAGCCGTACTTCTTCTCGAAGTGGTCGATCTCCGTGCCCTTCATCGCGCGCGACATCGGCCCCAGCTGGGCGGTGCCCGAGATGAGGGCGGGCGGCGCCGTCGAGGAGCCCTTGCCTTCGATCTGGATCCTGGCGTTGGGGTAGAACTTGTTGAAGGTCTCCGCCCACAGCGTCATGAGGTTGTTCAGGCTGTCGGAGCCGATGCTCGAGATGTTGCCGCTCACTCCGCTCGTCGCCTTGTAGGCCGGCAGCGAGGGGTCGAGCTTGGGGGGCGCGGCGGCGAACACCGGCGCGACCACCGCGCCGATCAGTGCGAGAGCGGCTACACCTGCCGCAATCTGCTGCTTCATCGTCGTTCTCTCCTTTTTGAGGTTAGCATGAGCATGGGCCTGCGGTGTTTCAGGCTTATAGACGGCGTGTAACGTTTGCGTTACGGACGATCGCGGCACGCAGGAGCGACGCCGCGGACGGTCTGGATTCCCAGCGCGAGCGAGGGACTACCGAAGGGGCGGGGGCGGCTCCGGGGTGCGGATGGGCAGCAGGAGCTGCGACGGGAGCGCCGATGCGCTCGCGGGCAGCGTGAAGCGCACGGTGGTGCCGCGGTCGATTTCACTCTCGATCGACAGCTCGCCGCCGTGCGCGGCCACCAGGTGCTTGACGATGGCGAGACCGAGGCCGGTGCCGCCGAGCTCGCGCGAGCGCGCCTTGTCCACGCGGTAGAAGCGCTCGGTGATGCGCGGCAGGTCCACCCGCGGGATGCCGACGCCGGTGTCGGCGACCGCGACCTCCACCCGGCCGATACCCAAAGATCGCGCGCGCACGGTGACACGTCCTCCCGCCGGTGTGTACTTCACAGCGTTGTCGACGAGGTTGATGAGGATCTGCGCGAGACGATCGTGGTCCGCGTACACGGTGATCGAGGCAGGCACGAGGTCCTTCTCGAAGGTCACCTCGCCGCTGTCCGCCCGCGGCTGGACGATGGCGAGGGCGGAGTCGATGACGTCTTCGAGGTGGACGGGAGCCGCGCGCAGCGTCACCTTGCCCAGCTCGATGTTGGAGAGATCGGTGAGATCGTTCAGCAGGCGCCCGAGCCGCTCGGTGTGGCGGAAGGCGACCTCCAGGAACCGCCGCGCGTGCTCCGGCTCCTCGAGCGCGCCCGTGAGGAGCGTCTCCAGGTAGCCCTGGATGGCGGTGAGCGGCGTGCGCAACTCGTGGGAGACGTTCGCGATGAACTCCGTGCGCACCGCCTCCAGCCGGCGCAGCTCGGTGACGTCGTGCAGCACCATCACCGCCCCCGTCTCCCCCCCCGCCAGGCGCAGCGGCACCGCGTTGACCTGAAGCCGGCGCGCCACGGGGTGGCGCAGGTGCAGCTCGCGGCGCACGGGCGCGCCCTCGGCGGCGGCGCGGCACTCGCGGAAGATCTCGTGGAGATCGGCGTTACGGATGACCTCCAGGAACGGCTTGAGCTCGCCGCGCCCGGTCCCCACGCCCAACATGGCGCGCGCGCGCTCGTTCATGCGGATGATCGACTCGTGGCCGTCGACGGCGATCACGCCCTCCACCATCCCGTCGAGGATGGCGTTGGACCGGGCGCGCTCCTGCTCGAGGTCGCCGATCTTCTCGCGCAGGCGCGCGAGCATGACGTTGAGGGCGCGGCCGAGGGCGCCGATCTCGTCCACGGAGCGCACGGGCGCGCGCACGTCGAAGTGGCCCTCGCTCATCCGGCGCGCGATGGCCTGCATCTGCACGACGGGCCGCGTCACGCGTCTGGCCACGAAGAGGCCGATGCCGAGCGCTACCGCGAGGGCGACGAGGGCGCCCGCGAGCATCACGCGGTGCAGGGCCGCGTAGGACGAGGTGACGGCCGCCAGCGGAAGCGCCGTCCGCAGCGCCCCCACTATCCGCCCGCCGGCGACGACCGGCACCGCCACGTAGAGCAGGGGCGCGCTCACGCTCACGCTCGTGCGCAGGTCGTGTCCGACCCGGCCCTGCAGCGCCTCGCGCACCTCGGGGCGGTCGCGGTGGTTCTCGAGGCGCCCGAGGTCGCGCGGCTCCACTTCCGAATCGCCGAGCACCCGCCCATCGGGCGCGATGAGCGTCACCCGCGACTGCGTGGCCGCCGCCGCGCGCGTGACGAAGGCGCGCACCTGGC
>CAYQQT010000563.1:0-3099 GCA_964419375.1 uncultured bacterium | reverse complement strand
GGTGGCCGTGAAAGAGCTCGTCCGCGCGCTGCGCGAAGACGCCAAAGCGATCTGATTTTCGAAATATAAGAGAGGGGAATCGAGCACATGGCCGGCGCGTTCTGGTGCATCGTCGAGGACGATCGGAAGGGCAATCCGAAGAAGGTGATGGCGGAAGTCATCGGCGAGGCCGCGCGCCTCGGCGTCGGTGCCGTGGAAGCGGTGTGGCTCACGGACAAGGCCTCGCCCGAGGGGCTGGCGCAGCTCGGCGCGTGGGGCGCCACGAAGATCCTGCTGCTCGAGAACGCCGCCTTCGCCACGTACATGGGGGAGGTGTGGACGCCGGTGCTCGCGGACCTCGCGGGCAAGGAGTCGCCCAAGGCGATCTTCGGTCCCGTCACGAGCCGCCAGCGTGAGCTCGTCGCGCGCCTGGCCGCGCGCCTGGGCGTGGGGCTCGCCGCCGACTGTGTCGGCTTCACGATGGAGGGCGACAAGCTCGTGGCCACGCGGCCGGTGTACGCGGGCAAGCTGCTGTCGAAGGTCACGTGGGCCAGGCAGCCCTGGGTGGCCACGCTGCGCCCGAACGTCTTCCGTCCCGCGGAGTCGCAGGCCGGCAAGACGGCCGCCGTCGAGAAGCCGTCCGTCAGCGTTCCCGCGGCCACGATGAAGCTGGTGGAGCGGCGCGAGGACGTCTCGACGGGCCTGCCGGAGCTGGCGGAGGCGGAGACGGTCATCTCGGGCGGCCGCGGCATGAAGGGCCCCGAGAACTACGTGATCCTCGAGGATCTCGGCCGGGTCATCGGCGCCGCCGTGGGCGCCTCGCGGGCGGCGGTGGACGCCGGGTGGCGGCCGCACCGCTTCCAGATCGGACAGACGGGCCGCACGATCTCGCCCAAGCTCTACCTGGGCTTCGGCGTGTCGGGCGCCATCCAGCACCTGGCGGGTATGCGGACGTCGAAGGTCATCGTGGCGATCAACAAGGATCCGGAGGCGCCGATCTTCAAGATCGCCGACTACGGCATCGTGGGCGATCTCTTCGAGGTGGTGCCGGCGCTCACGGCGGAATTCAAGAAACTGCTGGAGAAATAACCCTGCATCTCGACCTGACGGAAGAGCAGCAGATGGTGCAGGCGATGGCGCGGGAGTTCGCCCAGTCGGAGATCCGTCCCATCGCGGCGGAGATCGACCGCGACGCGCGCTTTCCGCACGAGACCGTCAAGGGCATGGGCGAGCTCGGGCTCATGGGGATCGCCATCCCGGAGAAGTGGGGCGGCGCGGGCTCCGACACCGTGGCGTACGCGGTCGCCCTCGAGGAGATCGCCAAGGCGTGCGCCTCGCACGCGGTGGTGATGTCCGTCAACAACTCGCTCTATTGCGATCCCGTCTACAAGTTCGGCACCGACGCGCAGCGCGAGCGTTTCCTCAAGCCCGTCGCCTCCGGGCACACGCCCGGGTGCTTCGCGCTCACGGAGGCGCAGGCGGGCTCGGACGCCCGCAACCAGAACACGCTCGCCGTGCGCGACGGCGATGCCTACGTCATCACCGGGCGCAAGCAGTTCATCAGCACCGGTCGCGAGGCGTCCTTCGCGCTCGTCTTCGCCCAGACGGACCGCGACAAGCGGCACCACGGCATCAGCGCCTTCGTGGTGGAGAAGGGCACCCGCGGCTTCACCGTCTCCAAGACGGAAGACAAGCTGGGCATCCGGGCCTCCGACACCGCCGAGCTCGTGTTCGACGAGTGCCGCGTGCCGGCGGCGAACCGGATCGGCGAGGAAGGGCAGGGGTTCAAGATCGCGATGACCACCATCGACGGCGGCCGCATCGGCATCGCGGCGCAGGCGGTCGGCATCGCGACGGGCGCCTTCGAGCGCGCCGTCGCCTATGCGCGCGAGCGCAAGGCCTTCGGTGTGCCCATCGGCGAGCACCAGATGATCCAGTGGATGCTCGCCGACATGGCCACCACCATCGACGGCGCGCGCCTGCTCACCTACCGTGCGGCCACGCTGAAGGATGCCGGGAAGGCGTACGGGACGGCGGCGGCGATGGCCAAGCTCTTCGCCGCCGAGACCGCCATGAGGGTCACCACGGATGCCGTGCAGGTGCACGGCGGTTACGGCTTCATCAAGGAGTACGAGGTGGAGCGCTACTTCCGCGACGCCAAGATCACCCAGATCTACGAGGGCACCTCGCAGATCCAGAAGCTGGTCATCGCGCGCGAGGTCCTCAAGTGAGTGATGCGATTGACCGCCGAGCCGGCGGGGAGGCCAGCATGAGCGGCGACCAGGAGCGAAAGGAACGGCCTGCGCGCTTCGAGTCCCTGTCGGGGATTCCCGTCAAGGCGCTGTACACGCCGGAGGACCTCGCCGGCAGGACGTACGAGGAGCGGCTGGGCAAGCCGGGCGAGTACCCGTTCACGCGCGGCGTGTACCCCACGATGTATCGCGGGCGGCTGTGGACGATGCGCATGTTCGCCGGCTTCGGGCGCCCCGAGGACACCAACGAGCGCTTCAAGTACCTGCTCGCCCAGGGGCAGACGGGCCTCTCCACCGCCTTCGACATGCCGGCGCTGATGGGCTACGACGCGGACCACCCGCGGGCGCGCGGTGAAGTCGGCAAGGAAGGCGTGTCGATCTCCACGCTCAACGATTTTGAGCGGCTTTTCGCGGACATTCCTCTTGGTGACGTTACAACCTCCATGACCATCAACTGCACGGCCTCCGTGGCGCTCGCGATGTACCTTGCCCTCGCCGAGAAGCAGGGCGTGTCGTGGGACCGCGTGGGCGGCACCATGCAGAACGACATGCTCAAGGAGTTCATCGCTCAAAAAGAGTGGATCTGCCCGCCGGAGCCGGCCGTCCGCATCGTCACCGACATGATCGAGTTCACCGCGAAGTACGTTCCCCGGTTCAATCCCGTCTCCATCTCGGGCTACCACATCCGGGAGGCGGGCTCGACGGCGGTGCAGGAGCTGGCGTTCACGCTCGCGGACGGCCTGGGCTACGTGGAAGCGGCGCTCGCGCGCGGGCTGGACATCGACGCCTTCGCCCCGCGGCTGTCCTTCTTCTTCGACATCCACAACGACTTCTTCGAGGAGATCGCCAAGCTGCGGGCGGCGCGCCG
>CAYQQT010000562.1:0-3100 GCA_964419375.1 uncultured bacterium | reverse complement strand
GGCGGGCGCCGCAAGTCCAGCAGGCGCACCAGGTTCCGGGTGGCGACGTCGAGGGGCACGTTGCCGGCCACCGTCGTGATCCACTCCACCGACAGGGCCGGCGTGCCCCAGGCCAGCAGCAGGGCGAGGGCGTCGTCGATGCCGGGGTCGGTGTCGATGAGGGTCCGAATCTGCCGGGAGTGGTGGCGCATCGTATTATTACGGTAAGCACAGACTCACGGCTGGAGGACACCATGGACATCGAGATCCTGTACTGCAGCGAGTGAAACTACCTTCCGCAAGCCTCCAGTCTGGAGGCGGCCATCCGAGACAAGTACGGCATCGAGGCGCGCCTGAAAGAGGGCGTGGGCGGCATCTTCGAAGTCTCGATCGACGGCACGACCGTCTACTCGAACCAGACGACGTACCGGTTCCCCGAGAACGAGGAGATCTTCGAGAAGATCGACGCCGCTAAGAAGTAGCCGCACGTTCCAGCTCTTCCCGAAATCGCGGATCAGCCACGGCGGTCAGCGCCGTGGCCCGCTGTCGCTCTCCCAGGCCGCGCAGGCGCGCCGCCCCGTGCTCCGTCACCACCCAGTCGGCGAGAAAGCGCGGCGTCGTCACCGCGGCGCCGGCCGTCAGCCGCCCCACGATGCGCGAGACGGCGCCGTCGCGTCCCGTCGACGGCAGCGCGATGATCGAGGCGCCGCCGCGGGAGCGTGAGGCCCCCAGCACGAAGTCGAACTGCCCGCCGATGCCCGCCACCTGTCGCGGCCCCAGGCTCTCCGCGGTGATCTGGCCCGTGAGATCGACCTCGAGCGCCGAATTGATCGCGATGAACCGATCGAGCAGCGCCACCACGTCAGGGTCGTGCACGAACGCCGAGGACTCCATGTTGACGATGGGCTCCTCGCGCACGAAGTCGAAGAGGCGGCGAGTGCCCATCGCCTCCGCGATGTCGAGGCGGCCGCGGTGCACCCGCTTGCGCGCGCCCGTCACCACGCCGCGCTCGACGAGCGTGACCGCCGAGTCGACGAGCAGCGAGTGCAGGGACAGGTCGCGATGGTCGACGAGCGCCTCCAGCACGGCCTGCGGGATGCCGCCCACGCCCACCTGCACCGTGGCCCCATCGGGGACGAGGGCGGCCACGCGCTGGCCGATGGCGCGCTCGACCGCGCCGAGCGCCACCGGCGGCAGCTCGGCGAGCGGGCCGTCCGCCTCCACCCATGCATCCACCTCGCTCACGTGCAGCAGGGAGTTGCCGCGCGTGCGCGGCATGTGGGAATTCACCTGCGCGATCACCAGCGGCGCCGTGCGCGCGGCAGGCAGGCCGAGGCCGACGGAGACGCCGAGACTCAGATAGCCGCGCGCATCCGGCGGCGAGGTGTGTACGAGCACCGCGTCGGGCGCCCAGCGCCCGCCGCGCACGAACTCGGTCACGAGGTCGAAGTACCGGATGGGCACGAACTCGACGCGGCCGCGGGCGCGCGCCTCCGCGAGGCGGGGCGACATGTGCCAGGTGGCGAAGCGCAGGGCGGCGTGCTCGGGACGGGCGAACGGATAATCGCCGAGGTGGATGCCGCCCATCAGCGTGCAATCTTGAAGTCTCCCCGACTGCCGGCAGATCTCCTGCACGAGGGCATCCGGCTCACCGGCGCCCGGCGGCAGAAGGACCTTCATGCCGGGTCGAAGACGCTCCACGGCGGCGGCGAGGGACATCCGGGAAAAGGCGCGGCTCATCGAATCGTCCGGTATATACACCCGCCGGCGCTAGAATATCGCCATGAAACGGCGGACCGCACTCGCCCTCGTCCTGCTCGCCTTCGCCCTCGCCGGTTGCGCCACCTCCCACGCGCCGGGGGCGTCACCATCGACGCCGCCGTCCGTGCGGTGTCTGTCCGACCCCAACGAGCGAGGCACCCGTCCCTTGATCTTCCTCTTCTGCATCCAAAGTCCTTGAAGAAGATGGGGGACCCAGAGCGTCGCGCGCCGGGAACCGAGGAGCGCCCCGGCTACGCCGGGGTGCTGCCGAGCGTCGGGGATTGGGGGCCGTCGCGGGCCCCCATCTGAATCAAGTCGCGCACTCGTTGACGGAGCGCGTGCGGCAACGTACGTTGAAGGTAAGTAGTTGAAGCCGAAAGCTTCTCCTGCGCCCACCGGAGGTTCTGCCATGCGGACATATACCGACCGGAACCAGATGGACGAGCGTTACGAGCGGACTATCGTCCAGTTGATGGAGAGCCAGGCGTATCGCGAGCTGGCGGCCGCGCATCTCTTCGGCTTCGGCCTGCGCTTCGCGCCGGAGATGAAGTGGATCAAGTTCATGACCTGGCACATCCGCGAGGAGGTGGAGCACTTCGAGGCGGTGGCGCGGATGTACAAGACGTTCACCGGCCACGACGTGACGCCGGTGGCCATGGGACGGCTGGAGGCCAAGCCGCACGACACCGTGGACTCCTGGTTCGAGCTGGCCATGGCGCAGTTCCTCTTCGACCGCGGCGGCTTCTGGCAGCTCAAGGAGTACGACGTGTGCTCCTTCCTCCCTTACCGCGACGTGATACTAAAAGTGATCGACGAAGAGGCGGGCCACCAGGGCCTGGGGGAGCGCATGGTGGTCGAGCAGGTGCGCACGGGCCGCTACGACGACCGCAAGCAGCGCGACTTCGTGAAGTGGCTGCGTCACGGCCTGCTGTCGTTCGGCCGGCCCGGCACCGAAGGCAATCGCTACGCGATCGACGTCGGCATCAAGCGGCGCGACTCCGGCGCCGTGATGCAGGACTACCTCAACGACATCAAGCCGGCCGTCAAGGCGTGCGGCCTCACCTTCCCCACCCCGCGCGAGCTGGACCTCGTGATGCCGGACGACCTCGACTGGTCCCTCGACGGCGTGCGTGAGTCGGATGCCGGGCGCTGGCAAGAGCCGGCGCGCATGGAGACGGCCACCTGAGCGCGCGCACGGCGCTCGTCACCGGCGGCGGACGCGGCATCGGCCGCGCCATCGCAGCGATGCTGACTCGGGCCGGAGCGAAAGTCACGGTGCTCGGCCGCGGCGTGTCCCACCTTCAGGATGCGGTCGCCAAGGGCGATGCCGCCGGCCACGCGGTCGCCGACGTCACCGACG
>CAYQQT010000561.1:0-3105 GCA_964419375.1 uncultured bacterium | reverse complement strand
CGCAGCTCGCCCGTGCCCGCCGCGAAGCCCGCGCGGGCGCGCGCGTCGGTGGCCGCGCGGTCGCGGTACTCGTACAGCGCCTTGGTCATGTCGAAGAGCACGCCGAGCGCCTGCGGCGTGTTGAAGTCGTCGTCCATGGCCGCCTCGAACTGGGCCCGGAAGCCCGCGAGCGCCTCCGGCAGCGCCGGCGCGCCGCCGCCCCCGGCCCACGCGGCCTGCACGTCGTGAAAGAGCCGGGTGAAGCGCTCCAGGGCGCGCGCGCGCTCGTGCACGCGCTCCTCGGCCCACTCTACCGGGTTGCGATAGTGCGTGCCGAGCAGGAACAGCCGAATGGCATCCGGATGGTGACGCGCAACGATGTCCTTGATCATCAGCGTGTTGCCGACGGACTTGGACATCTTCTCCCGGCCCATGTTCACGAAGCCGTTGTGCATCCAGTAGCGCGCAAACACCCGGCCCGTGCACGCCTCCGACTGCGCGATCTCGCATTCGTGGTGCGGGAAGATCAGGTCCTCGCCGCCGCCGTGGATGTCGAATGACTCCCCGAGGTACTGCATCGCCATCGCCGAGCACTCGATGTGCCAGCCGGGGCGCCCCGGACCCCACGGGCTCTCCCACGACGGCTCGCCGGGCTTGGCGGACTTCCACAGCGCGAAGTCGCGCGGATCGCGCTTGCGCTCGTCGACGTCCACGCGCGCGCCCACGAGGAGCTCGTCGAGGTTCTTGCCCGACAGCCGCCCATACGGCGGGAAGCGGCGGATCTCGAAGTACACGTCGCCGTCCACCACGTACGCGGTGGCGGCGGCGATGAGGCGCTGGATGAGCGCGACCATCTGTGCGATGTGGTCCGTGGCCTTCGGGTTGCGGTCCGGCGCCAGCACGCCGAGGGCGTCCATGTCGGCGTCGTAGGCCTCGATGTAGCGCTCCGTGATCACGCGCCAGTCCACGCCTTCCTCCTGAGCGCGACGGATGATCTTGTCCTCGATGTCGGTGTAGTTCTTCACGAACGTCACGCGAAAACCCTTGTGCGCCAGGTAGCGCCGGATGACGTCGAACACCATCGCGCTGCGCGCGTGCCCGATGTGCGAGAGGCCGTAGACCGTCACCCCGCACACGTACATCCGCACCTCGCCCGGCGTGAGCGGCGTGAACTCCTCCTTCGTCCGCGACATGGTGTTGAAGATCCTCACGCGCTCACCTCCACGCTCACCACCGCCATCGCGGCCATCCCCTCCCGACGGCCGAGCAGGCCCAGGCCCTCCGGGCTCTTCGCCTTCACGCTCACCATCTCCACCGGCACGCCGAGCGTGTCGGCCAGCCGCTTGGCCATCTCGGGCAGAAACGCCTGCAGCCGCGGCGCCTGCGCCAAGACCGTCGCGTCCACGTTCACGAGCCGGCCGCCGCGCGCGGCGATGAGCTCCATCACGCGCGTGAGCAGCGCCAGGCTCGAGATGCCGCGGTAGCGGGCGTCGGTGTCGGGGAAGTGACGGCCGAGGTCGCCGAGCGCGAGGGCGCCCAGCAGCGCCTCGCCGATCGCGTGCGAGAGCACGTCGGCATCCGAATGGCCGCCGAGGCCGAGATCCGACGGCACCGTCACGCCGCCCAGCACGAGCGGCCGCTCCGGCACGAGGGGGTGCAGGTCGAAGCCGAATCCGACGCGGTTCACGCGCGCCCCCGCGCGCGGCGCAGATCGTCCGGCGTCGTGATCTTCACGTTGCCGGCGAGACCGGGCACCACGCGCACGCGGTGGCCGAGGCGCTCCACGAGCATGGCGTCGTCGGTCCCCACGATGCCGTCCCGCCGCGCCTTGTCGTGCGCCTCGCGCAGCAGCGCGGCCCGGAAGGCCTGCGGCGTCTGCACGGACCACAGACCGGCGCGGTCCACCGTCTCCTCCACGAGCCCGTCACGCACCCGCTTCACCGTCTCCGTGACGGGGAGCGCGCAGATGGCGGCGCCCGCCTCCACCGCCGCCGCCACCACGCCTTCCAGCAGCGCGCGCGTGATGAACGGCCGCACCGCGTCGTGGACGACGACGATCTCCGCCGTGGCCGGGGCCGCCCGCAGCGCCCGCCACACGGACTCCTGCCGGGTGGCGCCGCCCGGCACCACGGTGATGGGCGCGCGGCGCCCACCCGCTCCCAGCAGCCGACGCGTGCGCGCCACGTAGGCGTCCGGAACGGCCACGATCACCGCGGACAGGCCGGGATGCTGGCACAGCCGCCGCACGGTGGTGACGAGGATCGACACGCCCGCCACGCGCAAGAACTGCTTGGGCACCCGGTGCCCGAGGCGCGTGCCGCTGCCGCCCGCGGGGACGAGCGCGCACACGTCAACCATCGCGTGGTCCCGGCACCGGGCTTTCCGTCCGCGGCCGCGTGAAAATCATGCGGCCGGCGGAGGTCTGCAGCACGCTCGTCACGGTCACCTCCAGCGTTTGACCGAGGTGCTTGCGACCCTGGTCCACGACCACCATCGTACCGTCGTCGAGAAAGGCGACACCCTGGCCCGACTCCTTGCCCTCGCGCAGCACCTGCACCTGCATCACCTCGCCCGCCAGCACCGCCGGCTTCATGGCATTGGCGAGGTCGTTGACGTTGAGCACGGTGAGGCCGCTCAGCTCCGCCACGCGATTGAGGTTGTAGTCGGTGGTGAGCACGCGGCCGCCGCGCGCCCGCGCGAGCTCGATGAGCTTGAGGTCCACCTCGCGCACCGCGGGGAAGTCCTCTTCCGAGATCTCCACGCGCACCCTGCTGCACCGCTGCAGCCGCTGCAGCACCTCGAAGCCGCGCTTGCCGCGATTGCGCTTCAGCGGGTCGGCGGCGTCGGCGACGTGCTGCAGCTCGCTGAGCACGAAGCGCGGCACCACGAGGGTGCCCTCCACGAACCCCGCCTCGCAGATGTCCACGATGCGCCCGTCGATGATGACCGAGGTGTCGACGATCTTCGGCGGGCTCGCGTCGTCGCCGCGCTCTTCCCGCTCCGGTGTCGCCCGCGTCGACAGATCGCCCCGCCACCGCCAGCCGACGGCGGCGCCGAGATACGCTCCCCACAGCGCCATGACGACGCGCAGCGCCGCCCCCGACGGCGGCCACGCCGCCGCCAGCG
>CAYQQT010000560.1:0-3107 GCA_964419375.1 uncultured bacterium | reverse complement strand
CTCGCGGTGGCCACCTTCGACGGCCCGCGCGGCTGGGAGCACGTCGCGGTTCGCCTCGGCAGCATGACGCCCTGCGCCGCCGGCGACGGGCGCGCCGTGGTGTGCGTACCCGAAGTGGTGCTGCTCTCCGAGGTGCGGGTGGAGTTCAGCCTGCCGTGGTCCTCCGTGGAGGTGTTCGAGCGTGGCGCCCCCGTGCTCGACAGCGCCCCCGCCGATGCGGCGGCGCGAGAGCTCGCGCTCGCGGAGGACCGCATCGCGTTCTACGGCAATCCCGTCGGCAACGGCTTCCTCACCGCCAAGGAATCCCCACGCGTGCGCGCGCAGGACTGGGGCAAGCCCGGACAGCTCATCGCCGATCTGCTCCGCGCCGTCGAGACGCTCGACGGGCTCGGCGTGCCGGGCCCCTACGAAGCGGTGCTGCCGCCGCCGCGCTACTACGCCTATCTGCAGGCGGACGACAGCGGCTATCCCGCCGCCCGACAGCTCAAGGACGTGCTCGCCGCCGTGCATCGCTCCGCCGTGGTGACGGGCGCCGGCGCGCTGTTCTCGACGCGCGGCGGCGATTTCGTCATCACGGTGGGCGGTGACCTCTCCGTCGGCTACCGTCTGCACGACCGCGACGCCGTTCATCTCTTCTGCGTGGAGACGATCGCCCCCCAGACCGTGAGCCCGGAAGCCGTGTGCCTGTTGGAGACGTAGGAATTACCTCAGCTCGCGCACGCGCACGGTGACGCCGAGGGCGAAATTCGGCCGCTCGGTGTCACTATGCAGTAGGTTGCCCACACAGTTACGTGGTACGGTGAACGTCGGTAGGGTGCCCTATCCAGTAAGTGTAGTTATTTCAAGGAGTAAGCGTGCACCGACAGTCCCTCGTCCTCGCAGCCGTCGTGATCGCCGTGCTGGTCGCTCTTCCGCAAATTCCGGCCCTTCGCGCCGAGCCGCGCGTGGCCGCCACCGCTCCGTCGCACCACCTGCGCAGCGGCTTCCGTAACCTGGATCCGCAGTACAGCTATCCCGTCGTGGACCGCGCGCGCCGCTTCATCAAGCGCGGGTTCGAGGGATGGCCCGCGCGCGGAGTGGCGCCGGCCGTCGTTCCCAACGACGGCGCCGAGATCCGTGGCAACGGCAAGCAGCCCACCGTGACGTGGGTCGGCCATTCCACGCTCCTCGTGCAACTGGACGGGCTCAACATCCTCACCGACCCGCACTGGGGCGAGCGGGCCAGTCCCGTCGGTTTCGCGGGACCGCGCCGGCTCGTGGCGCCGGGGATGCGCTTCGAAGACCTGCCGCCCATCCACGCGGTGGTGATCTCGCACGACCACTACGACCATCTCGACGCCAACACGGTGGAGCGCCTCGAGCGTGCGTACCACCCCACCTTCTTCGTCCCCCTCGGCGTCAAGGAATGGCTGGGCGACCACGGCGTGCGCAACGTGGTCGAGATGGACTGGTGGCAGTCGACGGCCTTCCGCGGGGTCACCTTCGTGGCCACGCCCGCGCAGCACTCCTCGGGGCGCGGCCTGCACGACCAGAATCAGCGGCTGTGGTCCTCCTGGGTCATCCTCGGAAAAGACCGGCGCTTCTTCTTCGCGGGCGACACCGGCTACACGCCGTCGATGAAGGAGATCGGCAAACGCTACGGTCCCTTCGACGTGGCCGCCATTCCCATCGGCGGCTACAGCGCGTGGAACGCGCGCCATCCCAACCACGTCAATCCCGAGGAGGCGCTGCAGCTCTTCGAGGACGTGGGGGGCAAGCTGCTCGTGCCCGTGCACTGGGGCACGTTCGAGTTGAACCGTGAGCCCTTCCGCGAGCCGCCCGATCGGCTGATGGCCGCGGCGCTGGCGGGCGGGCTCGAGGAGCGCGTGGCGCTCGTGACCCCGGGCCAGCTCTTTCACTGGTAGTCGGGACTCGTCTTCACCCACGCGCGGAGGACTTCGGCCACGCTCCACGCCTGCGCCACGCAGCCGCGGGGCGTGAACGGAGTCTCCGCGTCGAAGATCTCGCTGATGGAGCCGATGCCCGCCTCGCTCAGGTGCGGCACGAAGCCGAGGAGGAAGGCGCGCGCGCCCTCGCGGTCGGCGGGGTGCAGCTTCAGCCACGCGTCCACGAAGGCGCCGATCAGCCACGCCCACACCGTGCCCTGGTGGTACGCCGCGTCCCGCGCTCGCAGGTCCCCGTAGTACCGCTCCTTGTAGTCGGGGTGGTCGGCTGAAAGCGAGCGCAGGCCCATCGGGGTGAGCAGCCGCTCGCGCACGACCTCCACCACGCGCTCCCACCGTGCGGCGTCGAGCACGGGATGGCGCAGCGACACGGCGAAGATCTGGTTGGGCCGGCAGGCAGGGTCGTCGCCCTGCTCGCCGTCCACCACGTCGTAGAGGTAGTCGCCGTCCTTGTACCAGAAGCGCTGGTTGAAGGCGCCGTGGGCGCGCGCGGCCGCCTCCTGGTAGCGGTGCGCCGCCGCATCGCCCTTCACGTCCCGCATCCACCCTTCCAGCAGCCGCAGCGCGTTGTACCAGAGCGCGTTGATCTCCACCGGCTTGCCCCGCCGTGGCGTCACCACCCAGTCCTCGACCTTGGCGTCCATCCACGTGAGCTGGTAGCCGGGCGCGCCCTCGCGCAACAGGCCGTCGTCGGGATCGACGCCGATGCCGAAGCGCGTGCCGCGCAGGTGAGACTCCACGATGTCGATGAGCACGGGCAGCAGCAGCTCCAGCGTCATGCGGTCGTTGGTGACGTCGAGGTAGCGGTCGACGGCGTGGAAGTACCAGAGCGTGGCGTCCGCCGTGTGGTAGAGACCGTGGTTCTCGCCTTCGGGAAAGAGATTGGGGATGAGGCCGTCACGCACGTAGTACGCGAACGTGCGCAGGATATACCCGGCCTCGAGGTGCCGGCCCGTGACGAGCGTGAGCCCGTCGAGGCTGATCATGGTGTCGCGGCCCCAGTCCGTGAACCAGTGGTAGCCGGCGATCACGGTGCGCACCTCGTCGCCGGACGCCCGTGCCCGCGCCGAGTCCTCCACGCGGCCGGCGGGCGTGACGATGAACTGGTCGGCCGCCAGCACGAGCTCGGCGGCGGCGCCCTCGCGCGCGGGCGGCGGCGCGAGG
>CAYQQT010000559.1:0-3111 GCA_964419375.1 uncultured bacterium | reverse complement strand
CGGAGACGCTCGCCGACCTCGCGCGCGACGGAGCGCTGCGCGCCAAGCTCGGCGCCGCCGCGGTGGAGCGCGCGGAGGCGTTCTCCACCGCCGTCGCCGACACCGCCATGCTCGCCCTCTACGACGGGCTCGCGCGCGCGCGGGGACTGCGGTGATTACCTCGGCGGCGGCGGTGCTGATGCTCGTGGGGGTGCTCGCGGGCGCGGGGACGGCGACGGCGCTGGAGGCCGTGCGTGGCGTCGTGCACGTGCACACGGACCTGTCCACAGGCGAGTTCACCCTGGAGGAGCTGGCGGCCACCGCGGACAAGCAGGGGATCGGCGCGCTGCTCCTCGCCGAGAACTACCTCCTGCGCGTGGAGTACGGACTGCCGCCCTTCCGCGCGCTCACGGCCGTGGCGCACGAGGAGCGCTCGGTGCACGGCCGCCTCCACGCGTACCTGGAGCGCGTGGCGCGGATCCGCACGCAGTTTCCGCGGGTGCTCATCCTGCCCGGGGTGGAAGTGATGCCCCACTATTTCTGGACGGGATCGGTGTGGGCGTTCGACCTGCACCTGCACGACACGCAGAAGAACCTGCTCGTCTTCGGCATCCACGACGCCGGTGGACTGGGCGGGCTGCCCGTCGCCGGCAATCGCGCGGCCGGCGTGTACTCACTGCAGTCCGTCGTCGACGCCTTCCCGACGCTGCTGTTGGTTCCAGGCATCATCCTGCTCGTGCGCAAGCGGGCGCATCGCCGTCGACTCGGGCGCGCCTTCATCGTCGTCCGCCGGCGCTCGTGGGCGCTCGGGCTGCTGCTCTGTCTCATCGGCGTGGCCGCCGCCGTGCGCGGCTGGCCCTTCACCACCGATCCCTATCCGACGTCGAGGCCTTTCGGGGTCGCCCCGCACCAGGCGCTCATCGACCACGTGGACCGCCTGGGGGGCGCGACCATCTGGTCCTTCCCCGAGGCGCGCGACTTCGGCGAGCGGCCGGTGGGTCCCGTGCGCGTGTCGTGGTCCACCGAGCCGTACGGTGACGACCTGCTGCGCTCCTTCCGCTACACCGCCTTCGGGGCCGTGTACGAGGACACGACGCGCGTGGAGAGCCCGGGCGGCGGCTGGGACCGTCTGCTGCTCGAGTACGCGGCGGGCGAGCGCAGCCGCGCGTCGTGGGCGATCGGCGAGTCCGGCTTTCACGACCGCAGCGCCCACAAGGAGCTCGGCACCGTCGAGACGGTGTTCGTCGTGAACGAGCGCACGGAGGCCGCCGTGCTGGACGCGCTCAAGCGCGGCCGCATGTACGCCCGCCAGCGCACGCCCGCCCTCGCCCTCGACCTCACGGCGTTCGCGGTGACGGCGGCGGACGCCTCCGCCTCCGTCGGGGAGACGGTGCGCGCGGTGGCGGGCACGCCGGTGGCGGTCACGGCGAGTATCGCCGCCAGCGACGGGGGCCGGCACGAGGTGCGCGTCACGCTCATCCGCAACGGCGCGGTGGTGGGCGCGTGGACGGGGATGACGCCGCTGCCGGTCGCGCACCGCGAGAAGTCGGAGGGCGTACCGCTCGTCTTCCGCCTCGAGGCGCGCGGGCCCGCCAACACGCGCCTGCTCGCCAACCCCATCTTCGTGAAGCCGTGAAGGTCGCCATTCACCAGCCGCACTACCTGCCGTGGCTCGGCTACCTCGCGAAGTGGGCGGCGGCCGACGTCTTCATCTTCCTCGACACCGTGCAGTACGAGAAAAACGGCTGGCAGAACCGCAACCGGATCAAGACGGCGGCGGGAGCGAGGTGGCTCACGGTGCCGGTTTGCCGCGCGCCGCTGGGGACCGCCCTCGCCGACGTGAGCGTGGACGTCTCCCAGCCGTGGCGTGAGCGTCACCGCCGCGCCATCGAGCAGGCGTACGCGCAGGCGCCGTATCTCGGCGCGCACCGCGACGCGTTGGCCGCCTTCTACGCCGAGCCGTGGGCGCACCTGGCGCCGACGGCGGCGGCGAGCGCGGAATGGCTGGCGCGCGCGGTCGGCATCACCGTGCCGGCGCGCCGCGCCTCGACGCTCGGCGTCAGCGCCGGCGATGCCACCGGCCGTCTCGTCGCGCTCTGTCGCGCGGTGGGCGCCGACACGTACCTGGCCGGTCGCGACGGCGGCGTCTACATGGATCCGGCGCGCTTCACGGAGGCGGGAATCTCCGTGTTGACGCAGACCTACGAGCATCCGGTGTACGGGCAGCCGCACGGGGATTTCGTTCCGCTTTTGTCTGCCCTCGACTTATTATTGACGCACGGCGATGACGCGCTTGGCATCCTTCTCGGTGGAAGCTCCTTCTCTCGCCTGCCCACCGCCCCTCGAGCGACCTGAGTGAACGTCCTCGCCATCGGCGCGCATCCCGACGACATCGAGTACGGCTGCGGCGGCATGCTGATCAAGTACGCCGAGCGCGGGCACGCGGTGTACATGTTCGTCGCCTCCGACGGCGCCCTCGGGGGCGACGGCGCCGAGCGACGGCGCGAGCAGCACGACTCCGCCCTCATCATCGGCGCCCGCGAGGTGTTCTGGGGCGACTATCCCGACACGGAGCTGCCCCTCAACCGCGATCTCATCGTGAAGCTGGAGACGGTCATCCGCCAGGTGCAGCCGCGCATGATCTTCGTGCACAATCCCGATGACACGCACCAGGACCACCGCCACCTCGGGCAGGCGGCCATGTCGGCCACCCGCTACGTCCCTAACTTCCTGCTCTACGAGGGGCCCACCACGCAGAACTTCGCCCCCAACTGCTCCACCGACATCGAGAAGGTGCTCGACAAGAAGCTCGCCTGCCTGGAGGCGCACCGCTCGCAGGTGGCCAAGACGAACATCGAGGACCTCTCCATCCTGGAGCTCGCCGTGTCGTCCGCGAACTTCCGCGGCATCCAGGCGCGCGTGAAGTACGCGGAGGCGTTTCAGTCCGTGCGTCTGCTCCTGAATCTTTGATCGCCCACGCGCGCCCCACGCTCGACGACGACGACGCGGAGCGGGTGGCGCGCACGATCCGCTCCGGCTTCGTGGCCCAGGGCCGCGAGGTGGAGGCCTTCGAAGCCGAGCTGGCACCGCGCTTCGGGACGGCGGCGGCGGCGGCGGTCGGCTCCGGCACCG
>CAYQQT010000558.1:0-3120 GCA_964419375.1 uncultured bacterium | reverse complement strand
GGTTGATGACGCGGATTGCTTTAACGGGATAAGGCGCGCCCTGGCTCCAGCCGTCTGACGCCGACGCCGACAGCATGATTGCCGCGATAGTGAACGAAATCGCGAATCCGGTTCGATTCATGCGCTGGTTCTTGAACGTTATTGCGTCAACCTCTCTTCGGCCCCGCGGCTTGCCGCACGGTCTTGAGATACGCTTCCCCGGCGCTTTGCAGCAAGCTTCCCACGTTGCTGTGGAAGTACTGAACGCCCGTAAGTAAAAGGGGTCAGGTCTTGCCTTTTGCCTACGCGCCGCGGGGTTAGCAATCCCTCCGCCCTCCTCGTCACCCGTCACTCGTCACTCGTCACGCTTTCAGGAAAGCTCGAGCCGCGCCGCGATTGCCGCGATAGCGACGACGATGGCGTCGTGCGCGCCTTCGGCGGGAACGTCCAGCCCGCCTTTCACGACCTTTACGGTGACCGTGCCGCGCGGCAGGCTTGCCTTCACCGCCGCAGCATCCACCCGGCTGGGCTGCTGGACGCCGATCGTGACCTCGACGTGGAGCTTGCTCGCGTCGAGCCCGAGCGTACGCATGACGCTCAGCGACGAATGGTGCAGGGCGTCCTGTACCGCGCGCAGCGCGGCCTTGGTGTAGTCGGAGCCGTGCAGGTCGTTGCCGGTCCCCATCTCCAGGATGATGCGCTTGAGTGCCATGACTAAAGATCCAGGCGGACGATGGCCGCGGCGCTGGCGATCACCGTCGAGCCGGTGCCGGCATCGTTGACGATTTCCAGCCCGCCCTCCACCACTTTCACCGTGCCGGTGCCGTGCGGCAGCACGGCGAGCACCTGCGCCGTATCCACCTTGTCCGGCTTCGGCACGCCGATCAGCACCTCCACGACCATCGAGTCCGTCGGCTTGCCCAGCGCGTCGGCGACGTTGAGCGAGTTGTGCCAAAGCGCGTCGCGCAGCGCCCGCACCGCGGCCTTGGTGTAATCCGCGCCGCGGATGTCCGTGCCCATTCCGATCTCGACTGCTACGCGTTTCAACATGTCCGCATGATCCTAACCGCGTTTCAGATGGTGCGTCTCAGGTACTACGTCTCAGGTACTACGTTTCAGATACTGCGTCTCAGATAAAAAAGCGCCGTAACTGCGACGCCCTATTTGAGACGCCCCATCTGGGACGCCTCATCTGCGACGCCTCATCTGAGACGCTTTTCAGTTCATTCGTCCCGGGCGTAGTGGATGCGCCGATAGGGCACGCTCGGCACCGATTTTGAAATGCGCAGGTCGACCATCATCGGGCCAGGCTTTGCCACGAACTCCTTTGCGGCCGAGGTCAGCTCGTCGATGGTCGTCGCCTTGCGGCCGCGCCCGCCGAACGAAACCGCCACCTTGCCCAGGTCCGGTGTCGTGATCTGCGAGCCCCGGGTCTCCATCTTGTGCGCGTCGAGCTTGTAATACTCGGCGCCCAGCGCCTCGTTGTTCATCACGATCACGAGCAGCGGCATGTTGTAGCGCACCGCCGTCTCGAACTCCGCAAGATGCATCATCACGCTGGCGTCGCCGTCGATCAGCATGGCGGGTTTGCCCGTCGCCACGACCGCCCCCATCGCGGCCGGCAGCATCTGCCCGATGCAGCCGAAGAAGTGCCCGCCCTGCACCAGTGCACGCCGGCGCGTCATCAGCATGCTGCAGAACGCCGAGGTCATGCCGCTGCCTGAAAGCACCCCGATTTCCGGCGGCACGATCTGGTCGAGGGCGATCACGGCCTCGCGCGGATCGACAGTGCCCGGATCCATCTCGAATTCCGTGCGGTCCGCGTTGTGATTGACGAGCTTGGCTTTCACGTCGGGCGTGCGGTAGCCGGCCAGCTTCACGCCACGGCTGGCGAGCAGTTTTTCCAGTTCCTCGACACCGATTCTGGCATCCGCCTGAAGGTAGCAATCGGCGGCCCGGCCGCCGCCCATCATCAGGTGCGGCTTCGAATCGATGTGCACGTAGCGGGCTTCGGGATACATGTAGCCGTTCTCGAGCGTGTGGCGGTTCAGGCTCGCCCCCACGCCGATGACCAGGTCGGTTTCGTGGGCCAGATGCATGGCCGGGCGCGAGCCGTACAAGCCCGAGATGCCCGCGTGATACTCGGACTCGTTGAGGAAGGTCTTCGTCAGCAGCGTCGTCAGAATCAGCGCGCCAATGCGATCGCCGAGCTTGAGCACTGCCGGGCCAGCCCCCGCCCACTGAGCGCCGCGGCCCACGATGATTACGGGCTTCTTGGCGCCGGCCACCATATCGGCGGCTTGTTCCAACGCTTTGGCGTCCGGGTGCACGGCCCCGCGCGTGAAGAGCGTCGAGGACGGCTTGTACGCTTCATCGTCGTCCTCGAACTTCTTTTGCTGGATGTCCATCGGACAGCTCAGCATGATGGGGCGGTTCTCGGTCTTCGCCAGATAGAATGCCTTGCGCACGACATCGTCCGCGTTGTCGGGCGACACGAGACGGACGAAACCGGATTCGCAGGCGGCGGCAAAGCGCGACTGGTCCAGATACTGGGCGTACTCGTCGTCCGTGGTGGGCGCTTCGCCGCAAAAAGCGACCAGCGGCGAGTGTGCACGGCTGGCGGTCACCAGCGCGGTGGCGAGCTGCGTGACACCCGGGCCGCAGGTTGCAGTGGCAACGCCCGGGGTATGCGTGGTCCGCGCATAGCCGTCCGCCATCCCGAGCCCTGCGCCTTCGTGGCGCACCTCGTGAATCTTGACGCCGAGCCTGTCGAGCGCGTAGATCCAGTACATGTTGCCGTCGCCCATCATGCCGAACGTCGCTGTTGTGCCCTCCGCCTTGAACGCATGGGCCAGTCTTTCATAAACCTTCATCTTTGCTGCTCCTCTATTGGGGTAGGCAAGACGCGAGAACTGCGTCATCCGGGTTGCTATATTAATCCGTTCCGCGCGGGGCGCCCGAGCGTCCGCAATCTGGAATTCAGCCGTGCGCCCTCACGCATCCGCTATCGACACGGAGCCGCCGGTGCCGCCGGAGCGCGCGCGCATCAAGCTTGATTGAGTATGAGCGCGGCCGTCCGCTGCGCGCTACTGTTGCGGGATGCCCGCGGCCTTGATCACGCGCGCCCAGCGCGCGGTCTCC
>CAYQQT010000557.1:0-3121 GCA_964419375.1 uncultured bacterium | reverse complement strand
CACGCCGGGGACCGGCGGCATTGCCGCGGGGCGGCTCGCGATGAGGAGGGCGTCCGCGGGCTTGGGCGGCTTCGACGGCTTCGGGGGCGGCGGCGCCGTGAGGGGCGCCGTGAGCTCCTGGTAGAAGGTCAGCGGGGGTGGAGCGGGCGGCTTCGCCCGCTCCACGACGTCCTTGCGCGCGGCGTCGCTCTTCACGGGCGCGGGCAACGCCCACCGCCGGCCCGTGTAAACGCCGGCGCCGAAGGTGGAGCCGAGGATGGTGAGAAGGCCGATGACGACGAAGACGGTACCCACCCGGCTCGGCGTGCCCCGCGGCGCGCGCGCCGCCATCTACATGGTCTCCGGCGCGCTCACGCCGAGCAGGCCGAGGCCGTTGCGCAGCACGAGCCCGACGCTCTCGCAGAGGGCGAGGCGGGCGAACATCAGCGCGCGGTCGTCCTGGATCACGCGGTGGTTCTTGTAATAAGGATGGAACAGGCCCGCCAGCTCCGACAGGTAATACGCGAGCCGGTGGGGCTCCAGCGCGCGCGCGGCGCCCGCCGCCAATTGCGGATAGTCGAGCAGCCGCTTGATGATGGCCTGCTCCTCCGGCGCCGTGAGCCGCTCCAGCGCAACCTCGCGCCACGGGGGCGCCACGATCCCCTGCTCGGCCATCTGCCGCGCGATGGAGCGGATGCGCGCGTGGGCGTACTGCACGTAATAGACGGGGTTGTCGCTCGACTGGCGCGTGGCCACGGCGAGGTCGAACTCGAGCGGGCTGTCGTGCCGCCGCGTGAGGAAGGTGAAGCGCGCGGCATCGCGCCCCACCTCTTCCAGCAATTCCTCCATGAGCACGAACTCGCCCCGGCGCTTGGACATCCGCACCGGCTGCCCAGCACGCAGGAGCGTCACCAGCTGCACGATGAGGACCTCGAAGGCGTTCGGTGCGTGGCCGAGGGCCTGCATCGCCGCCCGCATGCGCGGCACGTAGCCGTGATGATCGGGGCCGAAGAGGTTGATGACGCGGTCGGCCTCCGCGAACTTGACGTAGTGGTGGTACGCCACGTCCACCGCGAAGTACGTCACCTCGCCGCTTCCGCGCCGCAGCACGCGGTCCTTGTCGTCGCCGGCGTCGTCGCCCATCTGGGTGGAGCGGAACCACAGCGCGCCGTCCTGCTCGTAGGTGAGGCCGCGCGCGGCGAATTCCTCGAGCACTTTCTCGGGCAGCCGGCGGTCGCGCACGTCGTGCTGCTCGGAGGACCACACGTCGAACTCGACGCCGTAGTCGCGCACGATGCGCCGCTGCCGCTCCACCATGCGCGAAACGGCGTAGCGGCCGAAATGCTCGAGGCGCTCCCGCGCCGACATCGTGCCGAGCGCGGCGTGGGACTTCAGATCCCCCGGCGTGGCGAGCCCGTGCTCGCCCACGTACTCCTGCGCGAGCTCGACGAGGTACTCGCCGGGGTAGCCGTTTTCCGGAAGCTCCGCCGCCTCCCCCAGCGCCTGGCGCACGCGCGCCTCCAAGGAGCGCGCGAGCGCTTCGAACTGGTTACCCGCGTCGTTGACGTAGTACTCGGTGGTGACCGCCGCTCCCTGCGCGCGCAGCATGCGCGCCAGCGAGTCGCCCACCGCCGCCGCGCGCGCGTTGACGATCACGAGCGGCCCGGTGGGATTGGCGGAGACGAACTCCAGGCGCACGCGCGCGCCCGCCTGCTCGCGTGAGCACCCGTACGCCTCCCCCGCTTCCAGGATGGGGCCGAGCGCGCGCGCGCACCACGCGGGATCGAGGAACACGTTGAGGAAGCCCGGGCCCGCCACGTCCAGCCGGCTCACCTCGGGCATGGCGGGGAAGTGCCGCACGATGGCGTCGGCGATCTGCCGCGGCGCACGGCGCGCGGCGCGGGCGAGGACCATGGCGACGTTCGTCGCATAGTCGCCGTGCTCGCCCTGGCGCGGCACCTCCCACGCGCACTCCTGGGCCGCGGACAGGCCGGCCGCCGCCAGCGCGGACTTCACGCCTTCGGTCAGCCGGTCGGTGACGCTCACGATTGCCATGCCATCCCTTTCGCGCAGACACAAATCACCGCTCGTTGGCGGCGCGAAATCATGATACCCGTGGGCTGGAGGACAGCCGAGGAAAAAGCAAGCCAAATCCACGAGTCACGAGAAAGATTTCCCGTCGTTCGAGGAGCGTCGCGGCTTTGCCGCGACGCTGCCGAGCGTGGGGGGATTGGGGGGCCCGTCGAGGCCCCCCATGTCACGGATCCCGTTGACCCGGCCCACCAGAGTCCGCTAGTGTCTACGCGGATGGTACCCGCCTCCTCTTCTGTCGGTGCCGATGAGGTCGCCGCCGCGATCACCGGGTTCGTCAATGCCAACATCATGGCGCGCGGCCGTCCCGTGGGGCCGGATGACGACTTCTCCACGGCCGGTGTCGACTCCATGGGGCTGCTGAAGGTCCTGCTCTTCATCGAGGCGGAGTTCGGGCTCTGGATCCCGGACGAGGACCTCGTGGAAAGCAACGTCCGCTCCCCTCGCGCCCTCGCGGGCTACCTCTGCCGGCAAAGGACGTGCTCGTAGCGCACCGGCCGTGGCCGTCGCGGCGTCGCCTGCCCCTCCGCGGCGCCGATCTCGTCTTGATGGCCATGCATTCGGGGTGGAAGCGCGCGGGCTCGAGCAACAACGCCATCCTCGTCATCCACTGCGACGGCCGCCTCGCCTGCGAGCCCATGCGCCGGAGCCTCGAGCGCTTCCTCGACGTCTGTCCGTGGCCCGCCGCCCGCCTTCGACGTCCGTTCCCGTGGGGCAAGCTGCACTGGGCCGCCGGTCCGCGCGCGGCGCTGACGCCGCCTCCCGTGCGCCACGCCAGCGCCGCCACGCCCGAGGCGCTGCAGGCGTTGGTGGAAGGCGAGCTCAACGGGGCCATCGATCCGCGCCGCGAGCCTCCGCTGCGGTTCCTCGTCGTCGACGGCGCCGGTGAGCGCGGCACGCTCGTCATGACCTGGTTTCATCCGCTGATGGACCCGCGCGGCGCCGAGAACCTGCTCGCGCACCTGGCGCACCTCGAGGGCGATGACCGTGCGCCCGCGGACGGCCGGTCGTGGGCGGCGTTCGCGCCCGCGCGGGATGCGCGCCCGCTCCG
>CAYQQT010000556.1:0-3137 GCA_964419375.1 uncultured bacterium | reverse complement strand
CTAACCACTTTCCCGGGAGGTCTGTCATGCCGCTGAGCGCCCGCTATCTGTTCTCCGCCGCCATGGACGTCGAGCAGGGCAAGGATGCTGTCTTCAACGAAGTCTACGATCGCGAGCACGTGCCGAATCTGTTGACGGTGCCCGGCGTCATCTCCGTGGCGCGCGTCAAGAAGCGCGAGCTCACGCTTGTCCTCGGCGGCGAGCGCAAGACGATCGTGATCGAGGGCGAGCCCACGTACAACGCCTTCTACGAGCTGGAGAGCCCCGACGTGCTCACGAGCAAGGCATGGGCGGAGGCGGTGGAGAAAGGCCGGTGGCCCGCGCAGGTGAGGCCCCACACGAAGAACCGCCGCCACGTGCTGTACGAGCGCCTGGGGTAAAAGGACGGCGCTGCGCTTGCCGCCGCTGAGACACTGACGGTATGCGACTCATCGCGGTCGCGCTGCTGCTACTTGGCGCCGTGGCGGGCGGCGAAGCAGCGGGCGTGGTCAGGATTGCCCTGGAGCCTGTCGTCACCCGCGGGCTTAGCAATCCTGTCCTCGTCACCCACGCGGGCGGCCGCAGCGGGCGGCTCTTCGTCGTCGAGCAGCCCGGCCGTATCCGCATCGTCGCCAACGGCACGCTGGCGCCGGCGCCCTTCCTCGACCTCTCGTCGCGGGTGCTGTCCGGCGGCGAGCGCGGCCTCCTCGGCCTCGCCTTTCATCCGGACTATTCCCGGAACGGGCGCTACTTCGTGAACTACACGCGCCGGCCCGACGGCGATACGGTCATCGCGGAGTACCACGTGTCCACCGACCCCAACGTCTCCGAGCGCACAGAGCGCGTGCTGCTCGTCATCGACCAGCCCTACGCCAACCACAACGGCGGCATGATCGCGTTCGGCGCCGACGGTTTTCTGTACATCGGCATGGGTGACGGCGGTTCCAGCGGCGACCCGGAGAACCGCGCGCAGAACCCGCAAGAGCTGCTCGGCAAGATGCTGCGCATCGACGTGAACCGCGGCTCGCCGTACACCATCCCGCCCGATAATCCCTTCGTGGACGGCGGTGGCCGGCCCGAGATCTGGGCGCTCGGGCTGCGCAACCCTTGGCGCTTTTCGTTCGACCGCCAGACGCACGAGCTGTACGCGGGTGACGTGGGGCAGAACGCGTGGGAAGAGATCGACGTCGTCCGGCGCGGCGGCAACTACGGCTGGCGGCTCATGGAAGGCGCGCACTGCTTTAATCCACAGGCCTGCGACCGGCAGGGCCTCGAGCTGCCCGTGGCCGAGTACGCCAACGGCAGCGGGCGGTGCTCGGTCACGGGAGGCTACGTCTATCGGGGTGCTGCGATTCCGCGTCTGGCCGGGATGTACATCTACGGCGATTTCTGCAGCGGCGAGATCTTCGGGCTGCGGGGCGGGACGCGGCGCGTGCTTCTCGACACGCGCCTGGCCATCTCGTCTTTCGGCGAGGACGAGGCAGGGGAGGTGTACGTCGTCGACCACCGGGGCGGCGTGTACCGCCTCATCGTCGGCGCAGCCGGTCAATGAGCGCGCGGTCAGCGGGCGGGAACTCGTAGCCGGGCAGGTCGTCGGCCGCCACCCACCGCATCTGCTGCGCCTCGCGGGGCTCGATCGTGCCCGAGGCCACGCGGCAGCCGTAGAAGTGCAGCACGATCGTGCGGTCCGGATACTCCCACCGCACCGTCTCGACCAGGTCGTCCACGGCGAAGTCGGCGCCCAGCTCTTCCCGCAGCTCGCGCCGTAGCCCCGCCTCGTGGCTCTCGCCCGCCTCCAGCTTGCCGCCCGGAAACTCCCACAGGCCTTCCAGATGTGAGCCGCGACGTCGTTGCGTGATGAGATAGCGACCGGCGTCGTCCTGAACGAGGGCCGCCGTGACCTCGATCACCAGCGGCATCAGGAGGCGATCCAGCCGCCGTCGACCGCGAGCACGGAGCCCGCGAGATACCGCGACGTGTCGGAGGCGAGATAGGGGCAGGCGTGGGCGACGTCATCGACGTGGCCGGCGCGCCCGATGGGGATGCGGTGCTCCAGCATGCGCTGGCGGAACTGGGAGACGCCCGCGCCGAGCAGCGCCGTGCCGCCCGCCTTGCGGATGGCCGCCACCGTGTCCACGAGCAGCGGCTCGCGCCGGCCGAACACGGCGACGCGCGCGCCCTCGGCGGCGAAGAGCATGGCGATGGCGCGACCGATGCCGATGCCGCCGCCCACGACCACCGCGACCTTATCGCGCAGGCTCATAGCTGGCGCAGAAGCCTTTCATGCAGCAGGTCACACAGCGCGGCTTGCGCGGTGTGCACCAGGTGGCGCCGAAGTCCATGAGCGCCTGGTTGAAGTCGTACCCGTGGCCCGCGGGCACGAGCGCATCCGCGAGGTCCCAGAAGGCGGCGTCACCGCGCGCGCGGGCGAGGCGCCGCGGGCCGAGGAAGACGCGGCCGAGCACGCGGCGCACGTTCGTGTCGAGCACCGCCACGTCCCGGCCGTAGGCGAAGCAGCGGATGGCCCCCGCCGTGTAGCGGCCGATGCCGGGCAGGCCGCGCAGCGCCTCGCCGTCGTCGGGCAGCCGGCCGCGGTAGCGCGCCACCGTCTCGCGCGCGATGGCGTGCAGCCGCACGGGGCGGATGTTGTAGCCGAGCGGGTACCAGAGCCGGCGCACGTCGTCCACCGGAGCGGCCGCGAGGCGGCGCATGGTGGGATAGGTCTTGAGGAACTGGCGGTACTTGGGAATGACGCGGTCGACCTGCGTCTGCTGCAGCATGATCTCGGACACGAGCACGCGATAGGGCACGCGCGTGCGCCGCCACGGCAGATCGCGCCCGTGTTTGCCGTACCAGCCGAGGAGGCTGCGCTGGAAGCGGCGGATCGTCGCGGGCGCCGGCCGTCGCACGGCGCGCAGTCTAGCACGGGGCGTGTATCATGACGGCATGCCCGAGCGCCTCGTGCTGGCCGATCTGCCGCCCGACTACGGCGATGCCCCCGCGGAGTACCAGGCGGTGCGCGAGCGCGCGGGAATCGTCGACCGCAGCGCGCTCGGGGTGCTGGAGGTCACGGGCAAGGACCGCGCGAGCTTCCTGCACGCGCTCGTGAGCAACGACATCAAGGCGCTGGCGCCGGGGCAGACGTGCGGCGCCACGCT
>CAYQQT010000555.1:0-3167 GCA_964419375.1 uncultured bacterium | reverse complement strand
GGCGACGCGGCCGCCGCGCTCGCCGATCCGCTCCACCGCCTGGTCGCGCGTCAGCGCGCGCAGCGCGCCGGTGAGGACGAACGTCTTGCCCCCGAGCGGGCCCGCCCCGTGTGGGGCTGCGCGGTGCGTGGTCCTCACGCCGGCGGCGATCAGGCGACGGCAGACGTCGCGGTTCGCCGGCTCCGCGAAGAACTTGACGACCGACTCGGCGATCGTGGGCCCGATCCCTCGCGCCGCCGCCAGCTCAGCGGCGTCCGCGCGAATGAGGCGATCGAGCCGCCCGAAGCGCTCGGCCAGCACGCGCGCCACGTGCGCACCGACGAGCCGGATGCCAAGGGCGTGCAGCAGCCGCGCCAGCCCGCGGTCCTCGGACGCGGTGATGGCGGCGATGAGATTCTCCGCCGCGCGCGCGCCGAAGCCGGGAAGCCCGCGCACATGGTCGGCGCGCAGACGATAGAGGTCCGCGACGTCGCGCACGAGGCGGCGAGCGACGAGCGCGGCGATGGTGGCCGCGCCGAGATGCTCGATGTCCATGGCGCCTCGTGAAGAGAAGTGGCGCAGGTGCTCGCGGAGCTGTGCCGGGCAGGCGCTGTTCACGCACCGCCAGTACGCCTCGCCTTCCGGCCGCAGCGTGAGCCCTCCGCACGCGGGGCACCGCCGCGGGAAGCGGAACGGCAGTGCGTGGGCCCGGCGCTCGGCGCGGACGACCTGCACGACGTACGGGATCACGTCGCCGGCGCGCTCGAGCAGCACGGTGTCGCCGACGCGGATGTCCTTTCGTCGGATTTCGTCCTCGTTGTGCAGGCTCGCGCGGCGGATGGTGACACCGCCCACCTGCACCGGGTCGAGGCGCGCCACCGGCGTGAGCACGCCCGTCTTTCCCACCTGTACCTCGATCGACCGCACGACGGTGGTCGCCTGGCGTGCCGCGAACTTCAGCGCGATCGCCCACCGTGGATGGTGGCCCGTGCTTCCGAGTCGCTCCTGCTCGACCGCGTCGTCGACCTTCACCACGATGCCGTCGGCCTCGTAGGGCAGGCGGTCACGCGTGCGCGCGAGGCCGGCGCAGAAGCGCAGCACGGCCGCGACGTTCGCCGTCCGACGATTGCGAGGGTTGACCCGAAACCCCGCCTCGGCGAGCGCGCCAAGGGCCTGCCACTGGCTTGGCAGCTCCACGCCGCGTACGTGACTCACCTGATAGGCGAAGAGATCGAGCGGCCGGCGGGCGGTGACGGCGGGGTCCTTCTGTCGGAGCGAGCCGGCCGCGGCATTGCGCGGGTTCGCGAACGTGGCCTCGGCCCGCGCTTCGAGCGCGCGATTGAGACGGGCGAAGGCCGCGCGCGGCATGAACACCTCGCCTCGGACCTCCACCTCGGCCACGCGCCCGAGGCCGCCCTTCAGGGTCGAGGGCACGGAGGCGAGCGTGCGGAGGTTCGCAATGACGTCCTCGCCGACCGCCCCGTCGCCGCGCGTCGCGCCGCGTACGAAGCGCCCGCGCTCGTAGACGAGGGCGACGCCGACGCCGTCGACCTTGGGCTCGCAGACCCAGCCGCGAGGCGCATGACCGAGTGCGGTCCGCACGCGCCGCTCCCAGGCGAGGACGGCGTCGGGAGTCGTGACGCTCTCCAGCGAGAGCATCGCCACCTTGTGCACGACCGGCGCGAAGGCGACGCTCCGGCGGCCGCCGGGACTCCGCGTGGGGCTCGTGGCCGTCGCCAGCTCCGCGTGGCGTCTCTCGAGCTCGATCAGCTCCTGCTTGAGCAGGTCGTAGGCGGCGTCCGAAATTTCCGGACGCGCCTGCTCGTAGTAGAGGCGATCGTGGCGGCGGATCTCGCGGCGGACCCACGCCGCGCGGCGCGCGGCGGTCGTGCGGCTCGCGGCCGGTGCCGCGCTCACCGTGTCCTCGCCAGCCACGCTCGCAGCTTCTCGACCGGCCACGTGTTGATGACGGTCGACGCCTCCACCCAGCCGCGTCGCGCCGTCGCGATGCCGAGCTCCATGTAGGCGAGGTGGTCGAGCATGTGCGTGTCGGTCCCGACGGCGAGGAGGACACCCAGGTCGCGCGCGCGGCGGGCGTGGACGTCACAGAGATCGAGCCGATCGGGGTAGCCGTTCACTTCCACCGCTTTGTCGTGGCGCTTCGCGGTACGCAGCACCTGGTCGATGTCGACGTCGTAGGGGTCGCGCTCCCCGAGCAGGCGTCCGGTCGGATGACCCAGGATGTGCACGTAAGGGTTCGCGAGCGCCGCGCAGATGCGCCTGGTCATCTCGCGCTTCGACTGCTTGAAGCGCGTATGGACCGCGGCGATCACGACATCGAGCTCCGCCAGGACGCGGTCCGGATAGTCGAGCCGGCCATCCGGCAGGATGTCGCACTCGCTCCCCGCGAGCACCGTGATATCCGGGTGCTTCTTCGCGACCGCGCGGATACGATGGACGTGAGCGCGGAGCTCGTCGATGGAGAGGCCGCCCGCCACCCGCGTGGCACGGCTGTGGTCCGTGACGGCGACGTACGTGTAGCCTCGCGCCGCCGCCGCGTCCACGAGCGCCTCGATCGAGTGGTGACCGTCCGTCGCGTTGGTGTGGCAGTGGAGGTCGCCGCGCACGTCACCCACTGCCACGAGGTCAGGCAGCCGCTTGGCCCGGGCGGCCTCCACCTCGCCCGCGTCCTCGCGCAGCTCGGGCGGAATCCACGGCAGGCCGACGGCGGCGTAGACCTCCTCCTCGGAGGCGCCCGCGATGCGGCGGCCGCTCTTGTCGCGAACAACGCCGTACTCCGAGATTTTCAGGCCGCGCTTCATTCCCATCGCGCGGATGCGGATGTTGTGCTGCTTGGAGCCGGTGAAGTAGGCGAGGGCGGCGCCGTAGCACTCCGGCTCCACCACCCGGAGGTCGACCTGGATGCCCTCACGATGCCGGATGGAGGCCTTCGTCGTGCCGCGCTCGAGCACGGTGGCCACGTCGCGGAGACCGATGAAGGCCTTGATGACCGCGGCAGGCTCCGAGGAGGTCACGAGGAGATCGATATCCCCCACCGTCTCCTTCATCCGCCGCATCGAGCCGGCAAGCGTGATCGTCTTGACGCCGCGCACATCCTCGAGCGCGCGGACGAGCTCGCGACCGAGCGGTAAGGCGCGCCCGAGCGGCATCCGCGCCTGACCCCCGCG
>CAYQQT010000554.1:0-3205 GCA_964419375.1 uncultured bacterium | reverse complement strand
GCAGGGTGAGAGTGGTCTTGCCGGACGACTCCGGGCCGTAAATTTCGGTGACGCGGCCGCGGGGCAAGCCGCCCACGCCGAGGGCGACGTCGAGCGTCAGGGCGCCCGTCGGAATCGTGGCGATCTCCTCGAGCGGGCCCTTGGCGCCCAGCCGCATGACCGAGCCCTTGCCGAACTGCCGCTCGATCTGCGAGATCGCGAGATCCAACGCCTGTCGCTTGTCGCTCTTCACTTCCGCCATGCGCGCGCTCCTTGTGACGGCCCGTCGGGGGGACGACTCGATCCTATCGACTGCGAGCATTCTAGGAGCGCGCCCCGGAGGCCGTCAATGTCGGAGAATGGGGACACGCGCGCGACGGACCCCCTACGAGCGAGGACGAAGACCATGAAGCCCTACTTAGTAGTGTTCGTCAGCATCTTCATAGCCGAGCTGGGCGACAAGACCCAGCTGGCGACGCTGATCTTCGCCAGCGATCCCACCGTGAGCCGGGTGGGCGTCTTCCTCGCCGCGGCCGCGGCCCTCGTCGCGTCGAGCCTGCTCGCCGTGCTCGTTGGCGCCGGACTGGGCAGCGCCATCGCGCCCGGAGTGCTCAAAACGGTGGCCGGCGTGGCCTTCATCGCCATCGGCGCCTGGATGCTGCTCGCTCGTTGAGAGCCTGTCGGAATATCGAGGAGCGCCACGGCTGTGCCGGGGCGCTTCCGAGCGTAGGGGGCTTGGGGGCCGTCGAGGCCCCCATCTGAATCAAATCGCCCCTCAAGGCCCCCCATCACGGACGATATAGCCCTTTCGTGCCATGCAGCGGGTGAGGATGTCGCGGTCGTAGCGGTCGGCCTGCCGCCACGCGAAGCCGTGCGGGTCGAACGCCTCCTTCTTGCACTCCGCGAGGTCATGGTTCTGCCGTGCGGGGGTGACGCCGCGGCGCTCGAAGACGAGGGCGGGACCCGCGCAGCCGGCGAGGGCGAGGGCGAGCGCGAGAGCGATCGCCCGCGTCTCAGCCGGGAAGATTGACCACCACCACGGCGGCGTCATCCCGACAGTGTACCCGCGGCGAGCGGATGCCCGGCCAGCTCCGAATACCGCGTGCCGCGTGGCGACAGGTCGGTGCGCATCAGGCTCACGCGCGCCACCGGGACGCGGAGGAGCTCGACGTTCGCCGACGCCGCCAGCGCCTCCGCGAGCCTCCGGTTACGGCGCGGCGTCCGCACGCGGCCGAGCGTGACGTGCGCGGAGAACGGCCGCTCTTCGGTGGGAAAGCCGAGGGGGGACAGCGTGCGCTCCACGCGCGCGGCGACGTCGGCGAGCTCGGCGGCGCCCTCCGCCGTGCCCGCCCAGATGATACGAGGACGCGCGGCCGACGGGAAGGCGCCGAGACCGCGCAACGTAAGATCGAAGAGCGAGACGCCGGCCACGGCTTCACCGAGCGCGCGCTCGACGTCCGGCAGGCGCTGCGCGTCGACGGCGCCGAGGAACTTGACCGTGAGGTGGAAGTTCTCCGGCGCCACCCACACCACTTCCGGCAGGGTGCCGGAGGCGCGCTCGGTCGCGCGCAGGCGGTCGGCCTCCACCGCCAGGCGCGCGCGGGCCTCCTCGCCCAGGAGGACCGCGACGAACGCCCGGACGGTCCCTATCGAGGCGTGTCCAGCAGGCGCAGCAGGTTCGCCATGGACTCGCGGCGCGCGGAATCGGTTTCCATCGCGAGCGCCATGTGCAGATCCTGAAGCGCCCCCGCGTGGTCGCCGTCCAGCTCGCGGCTGATCGCGCGCGAGGCGAGCGCACGGGCGTCGATCACGATGGCGGGCGATGGCGGATACGTGGTGCCGATCGACGCGGAGGGCTGCAAGGCATCCGAGACGACGACACGCTCCGGCAACGACACATCGGTCGGCAGCGGCGCGCCGGCGGTGGTGGTCCCCAGCGGAGGCGGCGGGGCCACGGTGCTTTCGATCGTCGGCTGGCCGACGGGCGCGAACGCGTACGCGGGCTCGAGACCCGCGCTGCGGCGCATCGCGGACTTCGCCCACGGATCGGTCTCCAGGTCGATGGCGTACCGCCAGTCCCGCATGGCGGCATCGGTCTGGCCCAGCAGCGAGTACGCGGTACCACGGTTGAACCAGGCGCGCGCGTAGGCAGGGCTGATCTGCACGGCCCGGTTGAAGTCGGCGACGGCGGGACCGTAGTGCCCGGCGGCGACGAAGGCGTTGCCCCGGTTGAAGGACACCTCGGCGTCGTACGGCGTCAGCGCGATGGCGCGCGTGTAATCTTCGATGGCGCCGGTCAGGTCTCCGATGCGCACGCGGGCGATCGCCCGGTTGTTGTACGCAGCCGCCGAGTTGGGCGCCTCCCGCACGGCGACGTTGAACTGGTCGATGGCGGCCAAGTATTGGCCGTTGTTGTAGTATGCGAGGCCCCGGTCCATCGGGCGCACCGCGGTCGTGCAGGCGGTGGATGCGACGGCAATGGCGGCAACGGCTACCACGGTCTGGATTGTCCGGTTCATGGTCATGCGCCTCCCAGCCGTCTACGAAGCATATCGAGTGCCATCTGGGCCGATTGTCTCTTCACTGAATTGCGGTCCCCGCCGAACCGGAATCGCCGCGACACGACCTCCCCAGCCACCGCGACGCCGATGAACACGGTGCCGACGGGCTTGGCCGCGCTGCCGCCGTCCGGACCCGCGATGCCGGTGATGGAGAGACCGCACGGGCTGCCGGAGCGCTCGCAGATCCCACGCGCCATCGCCTCCGCGCAGGCGGCGCTCACCGCGCCGTGGATTCGCAGCACCTCCTCCGGCACTCCCAGCAGCTCCTGCTTGGCGCGGTTGGAGTACACGACGACGCCGCGCTCGAAGTAGGCCGACGAGCCCGCGATGTTCGTGAGCCGGTGGCCGACGAGGCCGCCCGTGCACGACTCCGCCACCGACAGCGTCAGCCCGCGCGCGAGGAGCAATCGGCCCACGACGACCTCGAGCGACTCCGCGTCGCGGCCGTAGAGGTCGTCGCCGAGCGCCTGCGCGACCCGTGACTCCACCGTCGCCAGCAACGCCGCCGCCTCGTCCGCGCTGGCGCCGCGCGCCCGCATGCGCACCCAGACGTCCCCGTCCACGGGCACGGCGGAGACCGTGACTGCCTCCGCGGTGTCCGCGCCGCCGAGGAACCCCGCCAGCCGCTCCTCGACGTCCGTCACGCTCACCCCGGTCGTGCGGAG
>CAYQQT010000553.1:0-3211 GCA_964419375.1 uncultured bacterium | reverse complement strand
CAAAGCCGTGGCGCTCCTCGATTTAGCGCCGGCCGAACACCTCGCGCAGCAGATCGGTCACCCGCGCCGCCGGATCCTTGCGAATCTTCCGCTCCTCTTCGCCGACGACGTGGAAGAGGCCGGTCAAAGCCTTGCTGACGACGTAGCGGTCGATGTCGTAGTCGTCGGTGTTGAGGAAGGGCAGGGCCTGCGCCTGGGCGAGCACCTGCTTGTACTGGCGCGTGACGCCCACCTCGTTCATCGAGCGCTCGACGACGGGACGAAAGGCGGCGGTGAGGGTGCGCGTGGTCTTGTCGCGGAAGTAGTCCGTGGCGGCGGTGTCGGGGCCGTTGAGGATGCGCCGGGCATCGTCGATGGTCATGTCGCCGATGGCGTCCCAGAAGATCGTCTTCGCGGCCGGCGCCGCGCGCTCCGCCGCGCGGTTCATGCCGAGGACGAGCGCGTCCACCTCCGCCCCGTAGCCCACGAGGCGCAGCCCGCTCTCCACCGTCTTCAGATTCTCGGGGAGCAGGATCTTGATCGCCTGGTTGAGGTAGTAGCCGTCGGGACGCCCGGTAAGCTTCACCGCCTTCTCCGTCCCCACCTGCAGCGCTTCCTTGAGCGCCTGCCCGATCCTCACGTCGCCGATGGAGCCGCCGGATTGCGGGGTCTGGGGCAGCCCTTTCAGCAGCCGCTCGAGATCGATCTGCGCGCAGGCGGTGGACGCCGCCACCAGCACCATCACGACGGCGAGCAGGGCGAGCCTCATAGCGCGTCCAGCTGTCGCGCGAGCGCCAGCGCATCGGTGACGGGCAGCTCGCACGCGTAGTTGCGACAGACATACGCGGTCGCCCTGCCCTCCACCGCCCCGCGGTCTTGCAGCAACGGGATCCCGGCCGCGGCGCCGGCGTCACCGGCCACCATTCCCGCCACCACGCGGTTCGGAAGGAAGCGGCCGAACACCTCGGTGGCGAGCGCCGCGAGGCCGTCGCCGCCGCGCGGGGCCACCAGCACCACCTCCACGCGCGGACCCACGTGGAAATCGAGCGCGCACAGGAAGCGGCCGAAGGCAGTCGGATGCCGCCCCATCAGATCGCCCATCGCCCGCAGCGCGCGCAGCGCGTGCGCCTCGTAGCGCTCCTCGCCCGTGAGGACGGACAGCCGCAGCAGCGTCTCAATGGCGACCGAGCTGCCGCAAGGCACGGCGTTGTCATAGAGGTTGCGCGGGCGAACGATCAAGCGCTCGTGGTCGCTGCCGGTGTCGTAGAAACCTTCGATGGCGTCGTCCCAGAAAAGCCGCAGCATACCGTCCGCGAGCGCGCGCGCCTCCTCCAGCCATTGACGGTCGAACGTCGCCTCGTAGACGTCCACGAGGGCGGCCGCCACCATCGCGTAGTCCTCCAGGTAGCCGTTAAGCTTGGCCTCTCCCGCCTTCCACGTGCGCAGCAGGCGGCCGTCACGGCGCATCTGGCCGAGCAGGAACTTCACGTTCTTCACGGCGGCCGCGACGTAGTCCGGCCGGCCCAGCGCGCGGCCGGACTCGGCGAAGGCGCGGGCGGCGAGCCCGTTCCAGGAGGCGAGCACCTTGTCGTCGCGCGCGGGGTGCACGCGCCGCTCGCGCGCTTCGTACAGGCGCCGGCGCGCGTCCGCGATCAGCTCCGGCTCCGGCTCCCCCGCCACGTACAGGATGTTCTTGCCCTCGAAGTTGGAGCCGCGGTCCACGCCCCAGTAGCGCAGCGCGAAGTCGGCGTCGGCACCGAGCACCTGTCGGATCTCGTGGTTACTCCACACGAAGAACTTGCCCTCGTGTCCCTCGGAGTCGGCGTCCTGGGCGGAGTAGAAGCCGCCGCCAGGGTCGGTCATCTCGCGCAGCAGGTAGTCGAGCGTCTCCTCGCACACGCGGCGGCACTCGGGATCGTCGAAGGCGAGCCACGCGTGCAGGTAGAGGGAGGCGAGCTGCGCGTTATCGTACAGCATCTTCTCGAAGTGCGGCACCAGCCACTGTGCGTCCACGGAGTAGCGCGCGAAGCCGCCGCCGAGCTGGTCGTACATCCCGCCCCGCGCCATGTGCACGAGCGTGGTGTGCACCATGCGCTGCGCGTACGGATTGGCGCTGCGCTTCCAGAAGCGCAGCACGAACTCCCAGATCATCGGCTGGGGAAACTTCGGCGCCCCGCCGAGCCCGCCGTGCTCCTCGTCGAACTGCGCGGAGGCGTTTTGAAAAGCGGAGAACAGCACCTCTTCGCTGAGAGGCTGCGCGGAGCCCTTCAGCCGTCCGCCCTGGCCAAGGGTGGAGGCCAACTGCTGCCCCGATTTTATGACCTCCTCCCGCCGCGTCGTCCACGCATCCGCCAGTGACTCAAGCAGCCGCGGGAAGCCCGGCAGGTTGTGGCGGTCGACGGGCGGAAAGTACGTGCCACCGTAGAACGGCGTGCCGTCCGGCGCGAGGAACACGGTCATGGGCCAGCCACCGTGGCCGGTCATGGACTGCACCGCTTCCATGTAGATGTGATCGACGTCCGGGCGCTCCTCGCGGTCCACCTTCACGCTCACGAAGTGCTTGTTCATCACCTCCGCGATGGCGGGGTTCTCGAACGACTCCCGCTCCATCACGTGACACCAGTGGCAGGCCGAGTAGCCGACGGAGAGGAGGATGGGCTTGTCCTCGGCGCGCGCCTTCGCGAAGGCCTCGTCGCCCCACGGATACCAGTCCACGGGGTTGTGCGCGTGCTGCAGGAGGTAGGGACTGGTCTCGCGCGCGAGTCGGTTCTGAGCCATGGCCGTCAGCGGGGAAAGGGCAGGTCGCTGACGCGCGCGGGCGTCACGCTGTCACCGATGCGCACGCCGACGGCGGCGCCCGCTTCCGCGTGCTGGCGCCGCACGAAGCCGAGCGCGATGGGACTGCCCAGCCCGATCGAGCGCGTGGCACTGGTGACGCGGCCGATGACCGCGCCCTCCGCCACCACTTCGGCGCCACGCTCGGGAACGGTCTGTCCTTCCACCACGAGGCCGCGGAGCATGCGATTGACGTGACCGCGATCGCGGATACGCACGACGACCTCCTGCCCCGGATAGCAGCCCTTGGAATGCGACAGCAGCCTTGCGGCGGGAATTTCGGCAAGCAGCACCGTGTCGTCCACGTCGCGCCCGAAGAGGGGCGTGCCCGCCTCGATGCGCAGCGACTCGAACGCGGTGGCGCCCACGGCACGCGCGCCCGCGTCCAGCGCCGCCT
>CAYQQT010000552.1:0-3217 GCA_964419375.1 uncultured bacterium | reverse complement strand
TGCACGCCGAGGCAGGCGAGCCGTACCGCTTGACCGCGCGTCAACTGCTGCGCGACCCCCCGACCTTCGGGCCCGTCACCGCGCGCCGCACGGTGTACGTCTGAGGCCGCGGCGTGGGATGCGCGTCTCGCGGCGGCGATGGTGGAAATGGGACGGGCTGTACATGAGGAGGAGGTGCTCGAAGTGCTCATGCGCGATCTCGCCGCGAAGCCGCCGACGGCGCGATGAAGGAAATGCTTCGTCTTTAGGCAGCGATGAAGGATTCTTGACGAGAGGTTGCGGGCGATGTAGCATCCCGCGCTGATGGCCGCCCCGCCTGCAGCCCGTGTCCGCCGCTCGTCCGTCGAGGCCCGCGGTACCGCCGAGGAGCTGATCGACGTCATCCGCCGCCAATCGGCGAAGCTATCCGGCGGACAGCGCAAAGTGGTCGAGCTCTTCGTCAGCCATTGCGACCGGGCCGTCTTCCTCACCTCGCTGCAGGTCGCGCACGAGACGGGCGTGAGCGAGGCCACGGTCGTGCGCACCGCACGCGCGCTCGGCTTCAGCGGCTATCCGCCATTCCGCACCGCCTTCCGCAGCTACTTCGTGGAGCGGATGTCCACCGTGACGCGCGTGCGGCTGGCAGCGGCGCCGCGGCGCAGCGTCGGCGACATCATCGACGTCGTGATGGACAGCGATCGCAAGAATCTGGAGGCCACGCGGATGCGCCTCGATGACAAGGCGCTGGGCCGCGCGGCGGAGATGATCGGCTCCGCACGCACCGTGTACATCCTCGGCATGCGCAGCGCGTACGGGCTGGCCTGGCTGCTCCACTTCTCGCTGAGGCTCATCCGGGTGCCGGCCCAGATCGTCACCCTCGGCGCCAGCGACGTCACCGAGCAGATGGAGGCGGTGGGGGAGGGCGACATCGTCTTCGGCATGACGTTCGAGCGCTACACGCGGGCGACCGTCGAGCTGTTCGCGGCGTGTGTCGCCAAGGGCGCGCGGGGCATCGCGCTCACCGACAAGCCGACGTCGCCGCTGGCGGCGTCGGCGGACGTCGTGCTGGAGGCACCCACCCGGCTGGGGTCGTTCATCGACTCCTTCGTGGCGCCGACGGCGATCATCAACGTGCTGCTCACGCTCGTCGCGGCCAAGCGGCGGCGCAAGGTGCTGCGCGCGCTCGAGCAGCGTGAGCACGACTGGCGCCGATCCCGAACGTACCTGTGACATCGACATGGGAGGAATGATGGCCTCGAACCCTGGACTGCTGCAGGACGCGACGAATCTGCTGCCCGGCGCGTCGCTGGGCTCGTTCTACCTTCCGGAGAAGGACGACCTCGTCGTCGATCGCGGGGCGGGCAGCCGCGTGTGGGACGTGACGGGGCGGGAGTTCATCGACTACATCCTGGGCTCCGGCCCGATGGTGCTTGGCCACGCGCATCCCGCGGTCGTCGCCGCCGTGACGGCGCAGATTGCACGCGGGGCCAGCTTCTACGCGCTGAACGAGCCGGCCATCCGCCTCGCCGACAAGATCGTGAAGGCCGCGCCGTGCGCCGAGGCGGTGAAGTTCTGCGGCTCGGGCGCGGAGGCCACCTTCTACGCGCTGCGCCTCGCGCGCGCCGCCACCGGACGCGAGAAAATCTTGAAGTTCGAGGGCGGCTACCACGGCCATCACGACTACGCCCTGATGAGCGTGTGGCCCAAGCGCCTCGATCCTTTTCCGGCTGCCGCGCCCGACTCCGCCGGCATCCCGCGCTCGGTGGCGGACAGCGTGCTCATCGCGCCGTTCAACGACCTCGCCACCACCGTGGCCATCATGGAGCGCCACAAGGACGACCTCGCGGCCGTCATCGTCGAGCCCCTGAGCCGGATGCTGGCGCCCGTACCAGGGTTTCTCGAGGGGGTGCGCGAGGCGACGCGGCGGCTCGGAGCCATCCTGGTCTTCGACGAGGTGGTCACAGGCTTCCGCGTCGCGTACGGGGGGGCGCAGGAGCTGTACGGCGTTGTGCCGGACCTCGCGTGCTACGGCAAGATCGTGGGCGGTGGGCTGCCGCTCGCCGCCATCGCGGGCAAGCGCGACATCATCGAGCTCGCGAACCCGCGCAAGAAGGGCGCGCCCGACTACACCTACATCAGCGGCACGCTCAATGGCAATCCGGTGTCGTGCGCCGCCGGCCTCGCCACGATCGCCCAGCTCGAGAAGCCGGGCGCCTACGACCGGCTTCGCGCGGTGGGCGACCGCCTGCGCGCGGGGCTGCGGGACATCGCCTCCCGGCTCAGCCTCCCCGCCCAGGTGCTGGGCAATGGTCCGCTCGCCAACATCTACTTCACCGCGGACCCGGTCATCGACTACCGCAGCAGCCTGAAGTCCGACTCGCGGCTGACGCAGCTGCTCGGCAGCGAGCTGCTCGCGCGCGGGGTGCTCACGAACCTGGCCGCCAAGATGTACCTGTCGCTCGCGCACAGCGACCGCGACATCGATACGACACTGCAGGCCTTCGAGGACAGCCTGAAGGCGATCACCGCGGGACGCCGCTGACACGGACAAGGAGAACCCACGCCATGCGAGCGGCACTGATTCAGATGAAGGCCTCGATGAAGCGCGAGGAGAACCACGACCGCGCCGAGGAGCTGCTGAGGGAGGCCGCGCGCCAGGGCGCGCAGATCGCCTGCCTACAGGAGATCTTCGCCTCCTGGTTCTTCGCGCAGATCCTCGACCCCAAGGGCCAGGAGCTGGCGGAGCCGATCGACGGCCCCACCGTCACGCGCATGCGCGCGGTGGCGAAGGCGCTGAACCTCTGGCTCGTGGTGCCGTTCTACGAGCGTGTGATGGCGGGCGAGCTGTACAACGCAGCGCTCCTCGTCGACGCCAGCGGCGGCGTCGTCGGGCACTACCGCAAGCACCACATCCCGATGAGCTCGCACTTTCAGGAGAAGTTCTACTTCCGGCCGGGCAATCTCGGCTACCCGGTGTTCGACAGCCCCTTCGGACGCGTCGGCATCATGATCTGCTATGACCGCCACTTCCCCGAGGCCGCCCGCGCGCTCGGGTTGCACGGGGCCCAGGTGGTCTTCGTCCCCACGGCCACCACCACGCGCGGTTACTCGCGACAGGTGTGGGAGGCCGAGCTGCGTGGTCATGCGATCGCCAATGGCTACTTCGTGGGGGGCGTGAACCGCGTGGGCCAGGAGCTGGAAAGCGAGTACTACGGCGCCAGCGTGTTCATCGACCCCA